>NZ_JBZQJF010000142.1:0-8724 GCF_059905295.1 Mangrovibacterium sp. | reverse complement strand
GTAACAAATACAGGAATTTTGTTGCTGGTAGTTTGCTTCAGAACATTCCATTTTAAGTTAAAATCAGGATCTTTCCGATACTTAGAGATACCTGCTCCAATTTGAACATTTTCAATAGGTACATAATTTAATCCCAAACGAATGTCGGAGGCTGAACTATAAATACCCCACAAATCTGAATGGCCATTCTCAATGGGAGCAAATTTATGTGAGATCACAAATTCCAAAGTCTTAGCTGATGGAATATAGGAAGTTTGATTGTCGATAATCATAGTACCGGCGAAAGCATCGGTAACAGGACTATCACTTTCTTCTTCCTGAGCCCATGAATTAGTGCAAACCAACAGACTCAATAGAATGAATAATATTTTATACTTCATAATTTGATTGCTTTTCATTTTCACTAATTATTTAGAGCTCCCTGTTCAATCCAGGTTTCAATCAGGTTGACATCATTGGCTGATAGATGCCTTTGTGTGTGGCTGGTTGAATTCGGACCTACATGCTCTATAATATGACTCTGTTCCGGGTTGGTTTCATCAATATTATTCAAAAGGCTCTGGTACGCATTGGCCGCTGACCAATCAGGAGATTGTCCTCCGGTATAGTGGCATTGAGTACACGCAGGAGAACCAGACGAAAATATCGGCAAAATATCCGTCTGAAAACTTAGTGTTTGCCCACTCACATCCTCTATCACAGGGGCAGGTATAAATTCATACTGGCAAGCACTAAACACCATCCCCAACAGAGCAGCAAAAAGAAATAATTTATATTTTTTCATATTCAAAACTTTTGCTTGTAAAATGGTTTAAAAAAAGCTTCTGTTTTCAAGAAGCTTTTTTTTATATCAATCTTCTCTTATTGGAGAGCTTCAATCGTATTCTGAAGAAGAGCTTTAATATAGTCTGGGTTATGCACACCTTCACTACGGTCTTCTTCACAAAGGATATAGTTGTAATAAGCCCTTGCTAAAGTAACTTCATAAGTTCCTGGAACAACAGTACCACTAGCCATCACACCTTTTTCTTCCAACTTTGACTCCAATGTTGTCAACAAACCAGTAACTTCTGTTTGAACCCCATCAATATCGAAGTCTGTTACATCACCATGACATTGCGCACAAGCATTTACATTTGGTGCGAAAGTATGACTTGGATAATCAGAAGCTTCATACATATGGCATGTTACACACCCTGCCTCAGCATGTTTTGTGGCAGTGTTTCCTGTAGCTGGATAATCAACCGATCCTGCAAATTTATAACCTACCGCTCCAACAATCATATTTCCTTGAGGTCCATGGTGAGGGCCATAGTGCGTACTGGTAATTGCAAAATTACCATCAGTGTCAGCTTCCGGATAACCTGTTCTTGCCTGGTGACAGTTCACACATAAGTTGGATGGACCACCCAAATCAATTGTGTTTCCTTCATCAATAATTTCTGACACAGCCGCAGTAGTGCGAATGTATACAGGATCACCATTATCATCCTGGAAAGTAGGAATATCACTATTACCGTGTGAGTGACAAGCTCCACAAGTTATAGGTGTTGTACTAGTAACTGTGTCGGCCGCAGCTGTTTTAATAAAGGTTGTAAAACCATCTCCCGAGTGACAACGAGAACAATCTTCTCTTCCTCCTGCATATGCAAAAGAAGTACCAATTGCATGATTTGAACTACTCCAATCCGAAGTAATCTCTGCCACCTTTGAGTCGGTATGACAATCCATACAAAAAGCTGTACCATCGGCGCCAGCCGCACCGTCTGCGCCATCAGTACCATTAGTACCGTCAACGCCATCCATTCCCGCAGGACCCTCTTTTACACACGAGGGAATAACAAACAGCACAAGAGCTGCAATCGTTAATAAGCGAAATAATGTTTTGATTTTCATAATATTAGGTTTTAACACTTCAATTAATATTTTCTCAATCATTAAATAAATTCAATGATTTAAAGATATAATCGAAACAGTTAGTACTAATATTAAGATGGGTGATATAAGAACGCCTTCGAATTGATATATATCAACTATCCATTTCTGCTAATCATAAGTAGCTCATCTTCACTCAGAATCTCAATTTCACGACGATTATGACGAACAATACCGGAAAGCTCCAACTCCTTTAAACTCCGAATAAAACTTTCCTTTGTCATACCCGACATTTCAGCTAATTCTTGCTTATTTAAGTTACATATGAAAGGATTTGTCTGGTAGATTTGGTTTTTGAGGTATAATAAGGTATCAGCCACGCGCCCGGGCATATACTTTTGGGTTAAACCAACCAGACTTTCGAGCATCTGTATATTTTGGCGGTTATTGTATTTCAATAGTTCGTAAGCAAATTTGCTATTATTTTCCAATAGCTTATGCAACCGGTCCGAATCGATAAAACAGCACTCGATACGTGTAATTGCACTGACCGTAAAGTGACGAATATCATCGCTCACAACTCCTCCTGCAGTAATCAAACTATTCCCGGTCAATATTTTCAAGATAACATTTTTCCCACGTGAGCTTTCAGCAACCATTTTTGCCATTCCTTGTTTCAGACAGACAAAATGTGTTGTCGAAGTATTTTGCTTAATAATTGTTTCACCCGGATTGAATACAATATTCTGTTTACACTGCATGAGATATTCTAACTCATCAGTAGACAGCGATTTAAAAAGAACTGCGTCTTTTCCCGGAAAGCAATTTACACAACAGTTTATCTTGCAACTTAAACAATCTTTTTTTACGGAATCATCAAACATGGGCAATCAAGACTTATGTATAAAACTACATTTTTTCATAAATTCATATTAAAAGTAGTAGAATTTATGAAATATCCAGCACCGAAATTAAAGGTAAAGTTCCGAAAACAATACCTATATAATAATCCACATCTGAAACTTAACACATTACTAACTAAGTAACAAAAACAGATGCTATATAACACAAGATAGCACAACCTTATTATTAATTAGTCATGAAGTCCAAAATATCTTTTGCCAACCTACTTTTCTTCCCCTTGTAAAACTCGGTAAATCCACATTTAGAGCAGCTTACCGCAGTAAATACGCGATTTTGAATATTGAAAAACCGGGAAAAACCAGTCCCTGTCATACTAATTTGGTCGACTATCGGTTGCTTACAACCACACTTAACACATTGATAAGTTTTTTTCATGATGATTGCTCACTAAAATGATTATTGTCTTTACCCGAATCCGGTCGTTTACGCCCCGATTCTTTTAATGCTTTATTCAAGATCCATTCAATTTGTCCGTTAACACTCCGAAATTCATCCGCTGCCCACTTTTCCAGTGCGGAATAATCTTCCGGAGTCAATCTTAGCATAAATGCTTTTTTTCCTGCCATATCCTTATCCTTCCTATGTTACCTCATCCAATACCGGAATTCACATGACCTTTCACTTAAGCATACCTTTAATATATACTACCTGTATTAACAATCGGAGTTGCATCTTTGTCGCCACACAATACAACCATTAAGTTACTCACCATCGTTGCCTTTTTTTCTTCATCCAACTGCACGATGTCTTTTTTGCTTAGCTCATCCAACGCCATCTCAACCATACTTACAGCTCCTTCAACTATTTTGAATCGGGCGGCAACAATCGCTGTAGCCTGCTGTCTTTTCAACATAGCCTGGGCAATTTCCTGAGCGTATGCCAAATAATTTATCCGGGCTTCCATAACCTCAATACCTGCAATCTTAAGGCGATCAGTTACCTCCCGTTCCAATTCTTCATTGACTTCTTCCCCACCACTTCTCAAAGTGATTTCAGCTGCCTCATCTTCAAAATTATCATAGGGATACAAGCCCGCCAGCTTACGAATGGCCGCTTCGGTTTGAATAGTT
This sequence comes from Mangrovibacterium sp., assembly GCF_059905295.1. Lineage (NCBI taxonomy): Bacteria > Pseudomonadati > Bacteroidota > Bacteroidia > Marinilabiliales > Prolixibacteraceae > Mangrovibacterium > Mangrovibacterium sp. The sequence continues at coordinate 4,855 of NZ_JBZQJF010000142.1, read as the reverse complement.
ACAAAATGCTCATAGTCATTCACGTCGAAAGCTGCTTTAAAGGTCTCCTGAACCCGCCAAACAAGAACGACTCCAATCATAACAGGATTTCCAATCTTATCGTTCACCTTAATTGGTTCGCTATCCAGGTTACGAGCTCGCAACGAAATCTTCTTCTTGGCCAAAAAAGGATTAGCCCAGAAAAAACCATTCGACCGAATTGTTCCCTTATAATTTCCGAATAAAACCAACACCGCACTTTCATTCGGATTAACAATCACAAATCCAGGGATTAAAAAGAAAAAGAGGAGAATAAGTAGTCCTGTCGGGATTAGCATTCCTCTTACAATACCAAATACAACCAACAAAACAATGATCAATTCAAGAGCAACAAAAAGGTACCCAGAAATTGCAGAATAATTTTTTTCCATGACTTGATGATTTAGTTCATATTAATATCAAAATGATATCATCAAGTTAAAATAAAAAAGCATCTTTTCCAAGATGCTTTTCAATATAAAATTAGAATCGTTTTTTAGTTTTTGTAAAACTCAGCAACACCCAAAGAAGTAACTTCAACCGAATAAACCGCTGCAAAATCTAATATTTTACTCAGGCTATCCGTTGAAGGACCGCTTTGAACATGCTGTTCTTCCTCGTTCAGCATGTCATCAATACAAGACTGAAGATCAGCCTCTGATTCCATAAAAAAATCTAACCATGTAAAAGTTCTATCCATAAGCATCAGTTTTAATGTTTAACTTACACAATCCTAACGCTTATTTAATCGGAATATTGTAGCGAACTTCTAAATTTTCGTCAACAACAAATTGTTCTTCTCAATGATTTTTCTCAAGTTAATTAAAGCATATCGCATCCGTCCCAAGGCCGTATTTATACTGACACCAGTCCGATCTGCAATTTCTTTAAAACTTAAGCCCAAATAATGGCGCATGATAATAACCTGACGCTGATCGTCCGGCAACTCATCAATCAGTTTTCGAACATCGGCTGTAATCTGTTCAAAAACCAACCGCTCCTCGATATTTTCGTCAGAAAACTTGGACGAGTTGAACAAATCGAAATCAGAATCTTCATTCGACATGGTATTCAACAGACGTTCTTTCCGAAAATGATCAATAATCAGGTTGTGCGATATACGGAGCACCCAGGAAATAAATTTCCCGTTCTCGGTATACTTACCTGTTTTCAACGAACGGATGACCTTAATAAAGGTATCCTGGAAAATGTCTTCGGCTAACGCTTGATTTTTCACAATCAGGAAGATGTACGTGTACACCCGGTTTTTGTGACGCTGAATAAGCATCTCAAGCGCAGACTGATCACCTCTAATGAAGTTTTGAACGAGCATGTTGTCGTTCTCAGTTTGTGTGCTGAACATTACTTTCTAATCTTAGTTAATAAAAAAGTAAAATTCTCCTATAGGCAATCAGTTTTAAATGTGAGTGAAACTATTTATTAAATTTGCGCTTTGTAAAATTCTTGGATTTCAGTTAAAAAAGCAAATTTTTTCTTAATAAAATTTAAATCAAAGGGATGACTGACAGCAAAAAGAGACAAAATATCCACATAAAAGGGGCTCGTGTACACAATTTAAAGAACGTAGAATTAGAAATACCAAGAAATAAATTTCTAGTAATAACGGGGCTTTCGGGCTCCGGAAAATCATCCCTAGCCTTTGACACCCTTTATGCTGAAGGTCAGCGCCGTTACGTAGAAAGCTTATCCTCATATGCTCGTCAATTTTTGGGGAGAATTAATAAACCGGAGGTGGATTTCATCAAAGGTATCCCCCCTGCGATTGCCATTGAACAGAAAGTAAATTCACGCAACCCCAGATCAACCGTTGGAACATCGACAGAAATATACGATTACTTAAAATTATTATATGCCCGCATCGGAAAAACGATCTCCCCGGTATCAGGAACTGAAGTAAAACGTCATCAGGTTGGCGATGTCGTCGACTTCATGTGCTCATTCCCCGAAGAAACAAGAATGTTAATATGTGCTCCATTGCGAACAAAAAACGGACGCACTATTGAGGAAGAAGCAGAACTGCTCCTGCAACAAGGTTTTTCGCGCATTGAAACCCCCAAAGGAATTCAACGCATCGATGAGCTGATTAAAGACGAAGCACTTTCAAAATGTACCGGTCAATGCAACCTGGTTGTGGACCGTTTGCAGGCGACTCGTGACGAGGATAATATGAGCCGGATGGCCGATTCAACACAAACTGCCTTTTTCGAAGGCCATGGTGAATGTATTATTAAAGTATATACCGAAGACGGAGAAAAAGAAGAACACTTCTCAAACCTGTTTGAGGCAGACGGAATGGAGTTTGACGAACCAAGCGAGCACATGTTTAGCTTTAACAACCCGGTGGGTGCCTGTCCGAGCTGCGAAGGTTACGGTAAAGTGATTGGTATTGATGAAGATCTGGTTGTCCCCAACAAAGCTCTATCGGTTTACCAGGATGCTGTAGCCTGCTGGAAAGGTGAAACGATGAAAGCATATAAAGAGCAACTCATCAAAACCGCGTCTAAGTTTGATTTCCCGATTCATAAATCCTATTACGAGCTCAGCCCGGAGCAACGCCACCTGCTATGGACAGGGAACCAGCATTTTGAAGGGATCAATGCATTCTTTAAGATGCTGGAAAGCAATACCTATAAAATTCAGTACCGGGTAATGCTGGCTCGTTACCGCGGCAAAACGACCTGCCCAGAATGTAAGGGAACCCGCTTGAAAAAATCAGCCGGTTACGTAAAGGTTGGTAACACTTCGATTCAGGATTTAGTACTGGTTCCGGTTATTGAACTTCGTCAATTCTTCAAAAACCTGGAGCTGAGTGAACACGATACCAAAGTTGCCAAACGAATTTTAATTGAGATTACAAGCCGTCTGGACTTCCTCTGTGATGTAGGCCTTGGTTATCTGACCCTAAACCGGTTATCATCAACCCTGTCCGGCGGAGAATCACAACGGATCAACCTGGCCACCTCTCTTGGCTCAAGTCTTGTTGGCTCACTCTATATTCTGGACGAACCCAGTATTGGCCTTCACCCCAAAGACACCGAACGGTTAATTAACGTGTTGCGCAAATTGCAGAAAATAGGAAATACCGTGCTGGTTGTTGAGCATGACGAAGAAATTATTCGCGCAGCTGACCAAATTATCGATATTGGTCCTAAGGCCGGTGTACATGGTGGAGAGTTGGTCTTCCAGGGAGATCACGAAGCTTTGCTCAAAGCTCAAAACAGCTTGACGGCCGATTACCTGACAGGACGCAAAAAGATTGAAGTACCCAAAATCCGCCGTAAATGGAACAACTATATTGAAGTTATCGGAGCGAGGGAAAACAACCTGAAAAATGTCTCGGTCAAATTTCCGCTAAATACCATCACTGCCGTCACCGGGGTCAGCGGATCGGGTAAATCGACCTTGGTCAGCCGGATTTTATATCCCGGAGTTGCGAAATTATTCGGCACCTATACCGAAAAGACCGGCCAGCACGATGCCATAAAAGGTGATTTTAAACGGTTGACAGCTGTTGAGTTTGTCGATCAAAACCCGATTGGAAAATCGTCGCGCTCGAACCCGGTTACCTACCTGAAAGCATACGATGAAATTCGTAAGCTCTTTGCCGACCAGCAAGCTTCGAAGTACCAGGGATTCAAGCCGGCCCATTTCTCCTTCAATGTTGACGGGGGACGTTGCGAAGAATGCCAGGGAGAAGGTCAAATTAGCGTTGAGATGCAGTTTATGGCCGATGTTCACCTGGTGTGTGAAAGCTGCCACGGCAAACGCTTCAAAGATGATATCCTTGAGGTTCAATACCGGGGAAAAAACATTTACGATGTGCTGGAGATGACCGTGAATCAAGCCATCGATTTTTTTGGCGAAGGAAAAAACTCCACTGAAAAGAAGATTGCCAGTAAGCTTCAGCCCTTGCAAGATGTCGGCTTGGGATACGTTAAACTGGGGCAAAGTTCTTCAACCTTATCGGGCGGGGAAAGTCAACGGGTGAAACTGGCTGCATTCTTAGCCAAAGAGAAAGACAGCCCTACCCTTTTCATTTTTGACGAACCAACAACGGGGCTCCATTTCCACGACATCAACATTTTGCTGGTCTCATTCAATGCATTGATTTCCCGCGGACACAGCATCATCATTATTGAACACAACCTTGATGTGATTAAATCGGCGGACTGGATTATCGATCTGGGACCGGAAGGCGGAAAAAATGGTGGAAAAATCGTATTTGAAGGTACGCCTGAGGACCTGGTGAAGTGCAAAGAATCATTTACAGGACAAGCCTTGCAGGAAAAACTTTGACCCGTTGATTATTTTCAAGTTCTAAATAGTTTCGTTTTTAGTCCGCGCTAATTGTGATCGTATAAAACAATGACAGTTTATGGCTGCGCTAATTGTGGAAGTCAAAAACAGTCCTCGTTTTAGCCCGCGCTGATTGTGGAAGTAAAAATTTGTTACCATTTTGGTCCGCGCTGATTGTGGAAGTACAAAACACAGATTAAGCCCGCGCTCGTTGTGGAGCTAAAAATCGGTCACCACTTAGGCCCGCGCCCATTGTGGAGATGCAAAACAGCCACTATTTAAGTCCGCGCCCATTGTGGAGATGACAATCAGCCATTGTTTAGGCCCTCGCCCGTTGTGGAAGTGTCAAACCATCATTGCTTTATCCACCGACCGGATAAGTTAGGCTCACCCCGGACGAAGCATCTTCATCCTGCCATGAAGAAATTAATTGTGGGGAACATTTTCGGCTCCCTCCTCTGCAAATTGGATCACTTCGATGTAACTTAAGGTGCATAAACACGAATCTCATGTAATTTAG
>NZ_JBZQJF010000141.1:0-22962 GCF_059905295.1 Mangrovibacterium sp. | reverse complement strand
GGAGAAAGAGTTGGTTTGCGCCTTTGACTCAGTTGGAGAGAAGTCGTTCTCCAGAGCTTTTGCCAAAGCGTTGCTGAGGAAGGTTGACTAGATTTTTCGGTGAAAGTCTTTGCTGTTTATACTTTGTATGTAATGTACCCACCCTGGCCCTTCCTCGCGAGGGAGGGAAATTCTTGTCTTTGTCGGAATGGGAGGGTCAATCTGATTCAAAAGAATCCACTTTCATCCCTGTTGGAGATTCCTTCCGAATTATGAATGTTTTTTCTCATTATTGTCCTAAGGCCGGACTGGCCCCTCCTTTTCCAATTGATGAAAAGGAGGCTAACCCCGAATTCTCGGGGTAGTCAAAACGAACCCTCAGCCGGGCGTTTTGACGGCCCACCCACCTGAAATCAAAACTTTAGCGTTAACTGGGGAACAAGGGTATTCTTTCTTATATATATCAAGTGTCGGGTAAAGGTGATCAGTCAATTCTCTTCCTCTTTAGAATTGAATACCTCTTTCTCAATACTCATGTCTCTTTACTTCTCCTCTTCCTCATTGCCGCCCAGCATTCGTCGAATTTTTAACTCTTTTCGGTGATCTGTTTCATCACCAGCACGGAGAGACAAGGTGAACACTTCCGGTGTTTCGACTAAATGCAACAACTCCGATTTCAAGCCTTTAATCACCGTGTCGTTGTTGGCAATTTTCAGAATGCTTGTTGGTAGATAAAGGATGATCATTTCGGCGGTTTGCTCTACGCGCAGTACTTCTTTCAGGAATTTGGCTCCAAAGCGGTTTTCCTGTTCGAAGCGGCTTAATAATTCCTCCCAATTTGACTTTAGCTCGTTCCACTTTAGTTTTGGAAGGGCTGATTCCTGCGGTTGGTTGAGTCGTTCGCCAATGACGCCTGAAAGTGGAGATGGGAGTTCTTTGAAGAAGTTTCGGAGTGCCCAAAGGATGAGGTTTTTATCGATGCGTGCATCGCCCACACAAACCGGACAACCATTTTTACAACTGCAGCTTTTGACCATGGTGCCTGCATTTTGAATGATTTTCCCCATGTACTCGAATACCTTTTCGGAGAAACCCAAGCCTCCCGGGTAGCTGTCGTAAAGAACAACGGCGTATTTGGTTCGCTTGCTTTCGGTATCGACAAAGGAAAAGATGTCGCCTCCCATGTCGCTTTCTGTAGCCATGACCTGCATGGATGCCGCTGCTTTAAGGCAGTGCACCAATCCTTCGCTGTAGTCGAAACGGGGCACCTTTCCTTCCGGGGCACCTTGCTCCAATGCTGGAGCTTTGCCTGTTGCCACAAAGGTCCGAACCACGATATCGGGGATTTCGATCCAGCAAGCTTCGGTATCCATTTTTGTGCGGAGTATTTCAGCCAACTCGGTATAGCCGAGGTTTTGATGCGTGTTAAACTCGATCATTTTAAAGCCGGTCACCATTACTGTGACCCGAACGTCTCCAAAGAACCGGTTGATACGATGCTCTTTTTCATGCTCGTGTTCGGTTAAAACGACGATCTCACCCGGTTTGTGAGGTTCGGTATAGTAATTTGAATTGACTTCTTTAATAAAAGCTGTTTTGCTCTCCAAATCCAGCTTGATTGATTTATACTGAACACTGTCGTGCAGATAAATAGCTCCCGGATAAAATTCTTTTTTAGCCTGGATCGTGTCGACAACCGTGATTGTTTCCTGTTTGTCCATGTCAACAATCTTGATGGTGTCGCCCGTAATATTACGAAGGCTGATTTCGTGGGCAGGGGATATGTCGCCGCTCCATTGGTAAGTGTTGTTTTGCTCAATTAGCTCACCTTCTTGCTGAAGTAGCGGGATGATCTCTCCCAAATCGGGAAAGCTGGCAATATCGTCGATTGTTAAAGGTAGCTCTGCTGATGCTGCACGGATATGCGACAGCTGGATATACAAATTATCGCGATCGATGATGGCATTTTCCGAGTCGGTATTTAATAGCCAATCCGGATGATTCCCCACATATTGGTCAAGAGGTTTTTCTTTCAGCATAACTACGGCGTGTGCTTCAGATCCGCTTCGGCCGGCGCGTCCCAATTGCTGCCAAAAGCTGGCTCTTGTTCCGGGAAATCCCCCCATAATCACTGCATCCAGTGTGCCAATGTCGATACCTAGTTCCAAAGCGTTGGTTGAAACAACACCTAGCAAGGCACCATCGACCAAATCCTGTTCAATTTTCGCGCGTTCAACAGGTGAGTAACCACCCCGGTAGGCCGATATTTTATCGGACATGTTAATGCCGTATTCCATGGGGTCGGAGGCCAGCACATCACGGCTTTCTTTGGTCACAATTTCTGTTTCGCGCCGCGATTGGCAAAAGGTAATTGATCGAACACCGGATAGCACAAATTCCGGCAGCAGGGCTCTTAACTCTTCGGTAACAGCTTTCTTCCGTTTTGCTTTTTCTAAATATTCGGGTTGAAAGAAGTGAATGTGCTTGGCGGGAGTCGGGGATCCGTCCCGGTCGACCAGTTCAAAGGCGGTATGGCAAATGTTCTCAGCCAATTCCAACGGGTTTGCAATCGTTGCCGAGCTACACAAAAACCTGGGGCGGTTGCCATGATAATCGCAGATGCGTAAAAGCCGCCGAAAAACATTCGACACATGAGAGCCAAATGCACCCCGATAAGCATGTAGCTCGTCGATCACAATCGTGTCGAGGTTGGCAAAAAGGTGTGGAAATCCATATTTGTTGTGGTTTGGCAGAAAGCTGGCGTTGATCATATCCGGGTTGGTCAGGATGATATTGGCCTGCTCGCGGATACGACTTCGCTCGTTGGGAGAAGTATCGCCATCATAGATGCCGGCCTGAATCCGATTCTCGCCGAAGAAAGCTACAAATTCCCGGATGTTTCGAAACTGGTCTTTTGTGAGTGCTTTGGTCGGATAAATAAACATAGCTCGCCTCGATGGGTTTTCCAAAATTCGCTGAACTACCGGCAAGTAAAATGACAACGACTTTCCACTAGCTGTACCGGTAGTGATAACCACACTCTTACCGGCATGTGCCTTTTCGAACATCTCTCCCTGGTGCGAGTATAGTTTGCTGTACCCGTTTTGGTGCATCCAGTTCTTCAGTTCGGGATGTAATTGTTGTGGCGGATCAACAAAAACAGCAGGGCGTGCCTGCAGACTGCGGGTTGCAATAATCCGCTCGTCATGTTTCAATAAAATACGGGGTACGGCCTTAGTCATCGCTCATTTTTTTGAAGTAACAAAGATAAACTTTTAATCGTCGATGACAGGAACTGTCAGGCAGATCTGTTTTGTTGGAGTTCGAAGATGAGTAAATCAGAGCTGTATTTTGTAATAAAAAAGTAGCTTTGGTTGACGGAATGATTTCGAACATTCAACTCATGTTTTTAAACAAGAGAAATTGGTGTAGATTATTAAATTAAACAGTTGGCGATTTTAAAAGTATTTTTAACCTTTGTTATTCCAAACGCATAAACAAATAAAACGAAATAACTTAATTCATTACTTATGAGAAGACTTCCTTTCTTATTATTAGTTCTGGCTTTTGCTTCTTGTCAGCAGCCGGCTAAGGAAAAGCTCATGCCTTACACGAAGGCTGACTTTGAAACTACCGTTGACGGTAAACAAACTGATTTGTACATTCTGGAGAATACCAACGGGATGAAAGTAGCTATTACAAACTATGGCGGTAAAGTCGTTTCTATTCTAGCACCTGATCGCGATGGAAATATGGCTGATGTGGCGCTTGGATGGAAGTCTATTAAGGAATATTTGGATGTGAATAATGAATACGGTGCAATTATTGGACCGTATGCGAACCGGATTGGTAATGCAACCTTCACCATTGATACAACGACTTATCACTTGCCGGCAAATGACCATGGAAATTGCCTGCACGATGGTCCTATTGGATTTAAGCATAGTATTTTTGATGCAGAGGAAAAAGTTACACCAGAAGGACAAGCGGTGGTTATGAGTATTCACAGTCCGGATGGACAATTTGGTTTTCCCGGTAATAAAGATGTGAAGGTGACTTACACTTTGACGGATAATAATGAACTGAAAATTGACTACGAAGCAACGACTGACAAAGCTTGTCCGTTCAACCTGACAAATCATACTTATTTCAACCTGAAAGGTGAAGGTAACGGCGATATTTTGAGCCATGTTTTGTATTTGGATGCTGACTCAACAACCGTTATTGATAACGAGTTAATTCCAACCGGCGAGATTGCCTCAATTAAAGGAACTGATCTGGATTTCACTACTCCAACAGCAATTGGTCAGCGTATTAACTCAGATTATGAGCCTATCAAACTTGGTTTGGGTTACGACCACAACTTTATTTTGAATAAGGATCAGAATGCTGAAGAGATGACTTTAGCCGGTAGCCTTTATGAGCCGGAATCAGGTCGTTATATGGAAATTTACACGACAGAACCAGCGATCCAGTTCTATTCAGGTAACTTCCAGGATGGTTCATTAATTGGTAAGTATGGTAAGCCTTTCGCATACAGAACCGGTTTGTGTTTGGAAACACAACATTACCCGGATTCACCTAATCACCCGAATTTCCCGAATACTATTTTGATGCCGGGCGATACCTTACATACAACAACGATTTACAAGTTTTCGGCTAAATAAGCCCATTTTATTTCAAGAAAAAAGTAAAGGCTGTCCAAACGGACAGCCTTTCGTATTTAGAATAGTTATAGAATTTTACTCGATAACAGTAATACCACCATCTTCGGTATTACACACAATTCGGGTGGCAATATTGGCAAATAAGCCGTTTTCAACAACACCCGGAATTTGATTAATCTTGACTGTTAATGCTGCCGGATCTTCGATCGTATCGAATTTACAGTCGACAATATAATTCTGGTTATCTGTTACAAATGGTTGGTCACCCTGCATGCGCAGTTGTGGAGAACAGCCTAGTTTTTCGAGTTGGTAAGCTGTTAGCTGGTGAGCAAATGGTGTAACTTCAACCGGAAGCGGGTAACTGCCCAAAACGGCAGAACTTTTGCTGGCATCCGCAATGCAAATAAAAACCTGACTAATGGAAGCGACGATTTTTTCGCGCAGTAAAGCACCTCCACCACCTTTGATGAGTTGCTTTTGAGGATCAAATTCATCAGCACCATCGATGGTGACATCAATTGAGCGCACATCGGCAATATTCAACAGTGGAATATGGAGCTCCTTGGCCAGCTGCTCTGTTGCTTTGGATGTTGGGACACATTGAATGTTCAATCCTGCTTTCACCAATTGTCCAATTTTTTGAATTGCCCAGTAGGCCGTTGAACCTGTTCCCAGGCCAACAATCATACCATCCTTAATGTACTCGGTTGCTTTTTCACCAACCAGTTGTTTTGGATTCATTTTAGTTTGGGTTATGTCTGAGTTTATAATTTCTGAATTTCGATGTTCCTAAAGTCGATTGGGTATCCTTCGTATTGTAACAAAATACGCCCTTTTGTAACTGATGGGTAACGCCCTTCGTTCACAAGCTTCCCGTTCAGGTATTGGCTAATATGTCCGTTTTCAACCCGTATTTCAATTTTATTCCATTCACCTGCTGCATTTTCAGCATTTTCTGTATTCTTCAGAACAACACTTCGGCCCGGCTCATTGCGTGCGCCGTCTTGTTCAAGAGTTACGTTTTGCAGCAGGATGAAATCACCGGTTGCTCCTTCTTTAATTTGAAACTGAATGCCTTGCGGCCAAAGTGTATCTTTTGCAGTTTTGGGAACCAGGTACATCAATCCGCTGTTTTTTCGCTGACTTTTTCGTTCGAACTTTTCATTTGTATTCCAGCGAAATTCAGCCTTTAAAACAAAATCTGAAAACGATTTTTTACTCATGAGATATCCGGCTTTAGGCCCGTAAAGTCGAACCATATGATTGGAAACGTGGAAAAGATCCTCCCCGTTTGTTAGCTTACCATCTTCTTTCGAAAAGGCGTACCAGCCCGATAAGTTTTCGCCGTTAAAAAGTTTCTTACTTTTTTGTGCTGAGAGTGTTCCGCAAATCAGAATAAGTGCGATGAGAAGGCTTGAATATTTTAGCATGACGATGTTATTGTTTTGGCGGACAAAAATAGCTAAAACTGTGGGGATGTGGTAAAAATAAGGCGGCGATTATGGACAAAGGAAATAAAAAATCAGCTTTGGTTACTCCAACCAAGGCTGATTTCATACACCTTTTATGTCCGCAAGAGGCTAATTACTATTTAGGGAACTTAAATCGGTGATATTGCGTTCGGGTTTTACAGGCTGCAGTGGCCGGTTCTTTTTTATTTCGCGGGTCAGCAAATTACTGATGGTCTGCACCCATGCATCATCGGCATTCAGACTTTTTGTAAAGTTGAATGTTTTTCCACCTTTCGCAATGAATAAATCCCGGTATTGCTCACCGATCTCAAGTGTTGTTTCCAAACAATCGGCAACAAAAGATGGTGAAACCACTAACAGATTTTTTATTCCTTTTTGCGCTAGTTTTTCAATCGTCGCATCAGTATAGGGTTTAATCCATGGATCTTTTCCCAATCGGCTTTGGAATGACGTTGTATAGCTGTCTGCTTTCAACTTCAGTTTATCGGCAATTAATTGGGTAGTTTCGAAACAAGCCGAGCGATAGCAGTATCGCTTTTTATGGCCTTGATTGCAGCTATCGCCCATACATTGAGCACAAAGCTCCAAGCCCTTTTCGTTCATATTTTCCAGATGTCTTTCAGGAATGCCATGATAGCTAAATAAGATATGATCGGGACTGAACTTCTGGATGTCGGCGTTAATTTTATCGGCAAAGTTCCCGATATATTGAGCATCATCATGATAACTGGTTATCACTTTTATCGTTGGGATGACGTTCCATTTTGCAACAAGCTCCATGACCTTCTCCGCTACTGATCCTGTTGTTGCCGATGCATATTGCGGAAACAGGGGGAAGATGATGATTTCTTCAACATTTGCCCGGCGCAATTTTTCCAGTCCTGTTTGGATCGACGGTTTTTGATAGCGCATGGCCAACTCAATGACAACTGAATCGTCGAATTTTTGATTTAGTTTGTCTACCAGGTCTGTTCCGTAAACCATTAGTGGTGAACCATTCTCTAACCACAATTTTTGGTATTCGCGTGCAACCTTAGGTGATCGGAACGGAACGATAATCAGATTGACGAGTAACCATCGTTTCCACTGGGCGATGTCGATTACACGGCCGTCCATTAAAAACTCCCGTAAGTAGGTGGCAACATCTTTTTTATTGTATGAATCAGGTGTTCCTAAATTAACAACTAATACTCCTGTTCTCTTCATATTGATTTTGCTGAGTTGTAACTAAATCTACGATGCTTGTTAAGTTTTGTGCACTTATTTCGTCAGGTTTTTTCCTGAAAACAGCCATTGGTGTTTCTTTAACAAGTTTGTCGCTTATTCGGTTGACAAGGCGTTCAAATTCTTTTGTGTTTAGTTTTTGAAGTGATTTGATATTTAACGGGCTATACCTGCTAAGGTGTTGATTGGGTTTCGTGCATTTTATCAAGAGCTCCCGAACAGCCTGTCTTTTTAGCCAGACCGAAAAAACGAAAACTTCTTCCTTGATTATTCTTTCGACCAGTTTGACAGACGCGAGTTTGTATAACGGGTTCTTTGTAGCCGTTGCATCTATTGTCGTAAGTTTATAGCGGTTGTCGTTCACCGCTCGCTTATGTGTTCTGAAGGCAGCTTGTATCGCTCGCTCCAACAGCGAACCTTGTGCGTTTAGCTGGATGCTTTGTTGCCAGGCTTTTTTCAACTGTCCCATGATCTCCAAATCACCGATAATCACCGATTGTAATCCGTTGCCCACTTCCAACAAATGTGTCATGGTTTTCATGGTCGAATTACTTGTTGCGAACAGTTCTGCTTTCCCGGCATCTTCGTATTCTCGTTGTTGACAAGAAAAGAAATCCCGAACTTCTTCAGCTTTCGTTTCTTTCGATTCCAGGTATATTTCGGTGCGGTTGCAGGTTGAGAGAATCATTAGTCCGCTTATGTCGGTGAACTTCCGGCGAAGCAGTCCAAACCATTGGTATTGGCGGATTGGTGTAAGATGAAAACATTCTTGTTGAATCAGACTGGTTGTATGGTGTGATATGCTGATGAATTTCAGAGATCTGTTCATGTTCTGTTCAAAAATAGTTAAAGCTGTGAATCATTTTAGAATCGAACTCAGGTTATTAATATCTCTCAGGAAAAATAATGTATTTCCGATGATATACCTAATTCTTTGCCGGGTTAACCGGGACCTGCTAACAAAAAAAGAGCTCATCGGGCTTACAATGAAAATAAATCCTCATTTAAAGGTAGGGTAGGCATTCGTTTTAATGGTAAAAAATTAGTAGTTTGTGCTAGCTTTGCTAGCTCCGCGAGGGAAGTGTTGACTCAGATTATTACAGTGAAATAGATCATAAATCAAAAAATAATGAAACGATTTTTTTTAGTAGTGGTACTGGTGACGATTGTAACCGGTTTATGGGCACAAGGAAACTATAAATATGTAATTATTCCGACTACAATACCGGAAATTGGCAAGGGAATTAATCCTTACGGGGTTAGTTCGGCAATTCAGAAAAATTTGACGCTGAAGTCTATTCCCTGCATGTTTGAGACTGCGGAGAGACCCGCTGATTATTGCGATGCACTCATTGTAAGTGTTGAAAAGGTAAACTCTTTGTTGCGTAATAAGTTGCTGCTTCATTTTAAAGATTGTACCAATCGTGAAGTGTTTTCGGCTGAAGGAACAGGCATGTCCAAGGAATTTCGACAAGGTTATGCCGAAGCCATAGAGGATGCCTTAAAAGATTTTACTGAATTGCCGGCGATGCAATCTTCTTATGTCAAAGCAACAGCCTCTGTTGCAGTTACTACAGCTGCAAAACCTGTTGAGCAAGCTAAGGAAAAAGCCATGACAGAGGAAACAACTGCGGCTCAAAAAATCCCGTCGGTAGCAATTGCTGCAGGTGAGGAAGCTCCCTATCAACCAAAGAACATCTATTTCAACGACAAATATTTGGTTGATTACGTTGTTGCAGAAGGTGGAGGTAGCTTGATCATCCTAAATGGACAGGGATTGGGATATGAAAAATTGCAGAAGATTGCCGATATCAAGTCATCGGATATTGCCGGTGTTTATTCGGTGAAATGGACTCAGCCGGATGGTACTGTTTTGAACGGTGTTGCTCAGAAAACCGGAAAGGAGTTGAAAATTTCAGTCTCCTCGGGAGATCAGAAAGAAGTCATCAATCTTCAAAAACAATAAAAAATGAAGCTGCCTTACGGGCAGCTTTTTTTTATTCTTCAATAATCTGCAAAGATCAAGGTCTCTTATTCGAAACGGGAATACAACCAGGATTGAAGTAACATGGTTCCCAGTTCGCTATTGACGTAGAATACGTTTGCCGAAAATTCTTTGTCGTCGAACAAACGGCTGTACATATAAGAGTTGAGTGTAACCCCGTTGGGAAGTTTCATCTTCAAAACAAATTTTTCAAATTCGAGGCTACCAACCAATTGGTTGCTTGTAGCAGTATCGATTTGTGCTTCGGGAAATTGGCCGGCAAAAGTTTGGTAGAGCTGATTGGCGACTGATTGACAGTGATCCTTATAATTGCCCTTTTCCTGCTGGTCGTATAATTGCCAGTTCGATTCGAAATAGTTATAATCGGCCCCTTTAAAAGCAAGTATGGTCTTGGGATAGCTGTTTTGCAGACTGTCGGTTTGCAGGCTGTCGGGAACTCCTTTTTGCATATCCCATACAGCTGGCTCAACTTCCTCGAACCCGGGGGGAATGTCGATATGCCAATTAAATTCTGGACTGTAAAAGGTTGATACTTTTGTCGAATCTTGCGCATAAGCGCCGATGTTTAATACGATAAGTGCGAAAAATGGAATTAATTTTCTCATGCGTAATTTTCAGCTTGAGGCGGCAAGGTACAAATAAATGGGAGAGGGGAATATTAAAAATGTTGAGTGAACTTTAAAGAATGTAAAATGGCGGAGTCAATTAGCTCCGCCTGAAATTGGACTTAAAGTTTTTTGTGAGAGCCATCGCAAAATGGTGGATTATCGGTTTGTTTGCAGCGGCACCACCAGACTTGTTTTTTCTCTTCAATTTTTACTTGTACCGGTGTAAACTCCGTGACTTTATGCGATCCGTCGCAGAATGGTTGGTTGGAGCTTAAACCGCATCTGCACCAGTAATAGGTACCCGGTTCCATTTCCAGCATAATCGGGCTTTTTGCTGCTATTTTCCCTTTCTTCATAATCGGATGTTTGGGGGTTAATGTTCTATTTTATAGGCAACAACCTGATTGTTATAGAAGGTTGGCACCAGTAATAATTTCAAACTTTTTGCGTAAAAGATATCTGCAGTATTGATTTTTTCAGCAGTTGAATCCCATAATTTGGTTAGCTTTCCATTTTCGCGATAAAAGATTCGGCCAACCCAATTCGAGAAGACAAAATTCCCTAGTTCGTCCTTTGCTAAGCCATCAATACCCTGGCAGTCGGTTTGAATAACCTTTATTGCTTTCGTTTTGACATCAATCTCTTTGATTACTTCTGATCCGGCGTACAATTCCCCGTTTTCGGTGAAGAGACCATTTGTCTGCAAGAAGTCATCTCCTTCCAGCCATATGTCCAGTTTGCCGTCTTTCAAAGCATAAATTCGACCTGCGCGATTGTCCGAAACGAAGATCATTCCATTTTTACAGGCTGCAACATCATTCAGGAAAATGGCTTTTGCTGCCGGATATTTTGCTACAACCTCAGCCTTTGCAATATCTATCTCGACAAGCTCGTCGATGTCAGACACATAAAGTTTGCCGTTCAGAATCGCCATTCCTTTGGGGGCATTCAGTCCGGTTACCCAATTCATGTTTTTAACACTTCCATCTTTGTTTAACTGGGCGATAAAGCCATTTCCATCTTTCTCAGTTGGGTTTCCGTTGATGTTGGCAACGTATATAATCTGACGATCGGGATCGTAAAGTGCCGATTCAGGGGTTTTTAGTTGAGGACCTGTTCTCCAAACTTCGACTAATTTTTGACTATGTGCGGCAATGGCTAAGGTTGTCAAAAGTGAGATAAGTAAAAAAGCCTTTATTTTCATACTGCTTTTACGTTTAGTTTATATCTTAACAAGTTACAAAAAAGTTTAGCGGATTATGGATAAATATTTCGCAATTTTAAATCAGAAGAGAGAGGAACAATCAAATTCGCATCAAAATTAATTCCAATAATATGAAATCTTATTTGTTGATTTTTAGCCTTTTATTGGCTGTTCTAGTGTCGTGTAAACCTGAGAAAAAGATGCTTACGCTTTATGTGGGGACTTACTCTGTCGAAAATAGTGAAGGGATATATGCCTATAATTTCGATCCGGAAACCGGGGATCTGAGTTTTAAGAATGTTACTGAAAATAAGGCGAATCCTTCGTTCATCTGTATTTCCCCGGATCAGAAGTATTTGTATGCAGTGAGTGAGGTCAAGGACTTCAATAATCTAGACAGTGGCTCGGTTACAGCCTATGAAATTGAAAAAGACGGGACATTGTCCAAGTTGAATCAGGTTGCGACTTTGGGAAATCATCCTTGTCATGTCGCCATTTCTCCGAATGGTAAAACGCTCGTTGCTTCGAATTACACGAGCGGAAGCATTAGTATTTACTCAATCAACGAGGATGGAAGCCTTTCAGATGCTCCGCAATTGATCCAGCATTACGGTTCCGGTCCCGATACAGTCCGTCAGCAGGGGCCTCATGCACATTCTTCGCAGTTTAACGGCGATGGCAGCTTATTAATGAATGCTGATCTTGGGTTGGATAAATTGTTTTTCTATGTCTATAATTCCGATTCAATGAAATATGTTCCTGCAGCTCAGCCATTCATCGAAACAGCTCCGGGAGCTGGTCCTCGTCACTTTGCTTACACCAGGGACGAGCAATATATTTATGTGATGAATGAAATGGCATCGATGGTTAGTACCTTGAAAAAAGGAGATTCCGGGTACGAGGTTATCCAGTCAACATCGAGCTTGCCGGCTGATTTTGAAGGAACCAAAGCAGGTGCTGATATTCACCTTAGTCCGGATGAACGTTTTGTTTATGGTTCGAACAGAGGCGAAAATGCGATTGCCGTTTTTGAACGTAATCCTGATGACGGGATGTTAAAACTCATTCAAAATGAACCTGTACATGGAAATTGGCCCCGTAATTTTGCGCTTTCTCCCGATGGAAAGTTTGTACTTGTAGCTAATCAGTATAGTCATAATATTACAGTTTTTGAAAGGGACGCAAAAACCGGTCGCTTGACTTTTACCGGTAAGAGCTATGATATTCCCAGCCCGGTTTGCCTGAAGTTTTTTATGAATTAGACCGGTGTTTATTTTTCTTCAGCTCTCGAGGCTATTGTCGGGAGTTGTGGTCAATGAAAGGAGTGAATGTTAATCGTACATTCACTCCTTTTTTTTGAAGTCTCGTATCTTCTAGTTTCCAATTTTATTAGGGTGCCCCATCCCGGCCTTCTCTTGTAAAGGTGGGGTTCCAAGTTTTAAGTTTCAGGTTCCAAGGGTTCCGATCTTTCGAAAAGGTCGGATCCTTTGTTCACCACAACACTACTATTGCTCTGAAAATGTGTGGCAGGATAACTCGACAACTTCTGATAACTCGACAACAGCATGTCCGGAAAGCTTTCTAATTTTCATTGCTGTTCGGGATTCCCAGGAAGCATGGATGTTTTTCTGAAAGTCTCTTTTATTACCCTCCAATTTGTAACCAGGCTTATTATCGCCCAATAACGGAGCCGGCTATAATCTGAATAGCTGCTTGGTTTTAGATTGATGTCAAAGACGATCATTGTTTTTATGAAATGGAGCCCAAGAGTATCTTTTCCCGATCTTCCCTTCGGTTATTTCTTCGTAGAAGGATCTTGGTGTTTTCTTCTTTGATCCGGTTTTGTAAAGGCCATTGGATTATAGAAAATCCGATCACGTAATTGCGCTTGCCTTGTCATTCTCCAACGGTTTACATAGGTAATTACCTTGCGCAACACATCAAAGTAGAGTGAAACTGAGAGGATCGCCGTAAATAGCCACAATACCAATAAATTGAAAATGACTGTTGGTATTTTTAATGGCCCGACAAACTTATAAGACGCATAAAAATGAGCCCGGCCGTCATGTTCAAACGGAATTCGATAAATTGGCTCATCCCCTTGGTGATAGCGGTCGTCGGAGATGTAGATTTTATTGGGAGAATATTTATCGCGTACCAACAGTTCCATTTTCTTGTTGGTATGTTGGTTTTTAAATGCTTGCAGCTTCTCCGGATCATTGTTAAACATCGCCAGTAGCGCATTGTATTTTTCATTTAAGCGGTCGTTGGCCTCATGATAGAGACCTTCATAAACGGATTGAGCCTTCGTCAGGTATTCTTTCAATACCTTGTAGTCGATTGGTGTTGGTCCATCCTGATTGAATAGCTGAATGTTCGCTGAAACACTGTCGCTTGCTATAATTGGAGTTTTTTTGATTTCTTCAAAGGAATTATATAATAACGGAGCAAGTAGCAAGGCTTCTTCCGGTTCCTGATTTTGGATCAGTCGCTCATGGGCTAGTGTCAATTTCTGAACTTCGGGAACAAAATAATAGGTTCTGAATCCCCAGGTGTTCTTGTCCAGCTCTTCATCAAATAGGTACTTACGGTATGAGTTGTTGGCATATTGGTTAACAGCCAATGCTTCGTAAGACCAGCGCGAGGCCATAGCATCACCAATCATAGGGGTATGGTCGTAGCTGGCAATTGAATTATGCATTTTGTTGAAATCAACAATCACTCCGCTGAGCAGAAGTTGAGGAACCAGCATTAATGGAATCATCACATAAATAGCAACAGCAGAATCGAGGCCTGCCGACAGGTTTAACCCGAGAAGATTTGCAAAACAGGCTGTTGAGAATAAGATTGCCCAGGAGCTGAACGTCAAATCTCTAATCTCTAGCAGGTAGTTGCCAACGAGTACAAACGAAAGTACCTGCACGGCCGATATTGCAAAAAGGATCGTGATTTTGGAAACAAAGTAAGCTCCCTTACTCAGGTTTAGAAACTCTTCCCGGGTACGGATCTTCCGGTCTTTGAAAATTTCTTCAGCACTAATACTTAGCCCAATAAATAAGGCAACAACCACACTCATGAAAAGGTAGGCCGGGATGTTGTCATTCTCAGCAAAAATGTACTTTCCCTGATAGAAGAATTTGGTGAAGTATCCTAAAATCAGCGCTAAAATTGGTGCTTCGAGAAAAGCAATGGCCAAATATTGTCTGTTGGAGCGCTTGGATGCAACATCACGCTGGAAGAAAAGCTTGAACTGATCTAACCACTTCGGCTTTTTAAACAGGTTTTCGGGAAATTTAATCTTCGTTGGAGGGTTCGTCCGCATGAAGTCGCTTACCCGGGGCTCAACCTTTTCGCGGTATGCCTGGTACCATTCCTCAGGCGACACCTTTCGACGACGGATGCTTTTCCCAAAAGGATCGACCATGCGTGTTTCAATAATCTGCAATGGTTGTTCAGTCTTCACAGTACCACAACTCATACATTCTGCTTCGTCTGGATTAACGTAGTTCGCCTGGTTTTTGAAATAGGTAATGGCTTCCATTGGGTTGCCAAAGAAAACTACGCGCCCTCCTTTATCCATCACAATAATGCGGTCGAACAATTTGTAGATGTCACTCGAAGGCTGGTGAATGTTGGCAAAAACCAGTTTGCCTTTCAAACACTGTCGCTTTAGAAGATACATCACCTTTTCGGAGTCAGCCGAGCTTAAACCAGAAGTAGGCTCATCGACAAACAAAATCGAAGGTTCACGCATCAACTCCAGTGCAATGTTGAGGCGTTTCCGCTGGCCACCGCTCAGTATCTTTTTCAATGGATTGCCAACCACCAAATCGCGGGCTTCAACCAGGTCGAAGTCGACAAGCGTTTGATCGATAATCTCTTCAATTTTATCCATGTCAAAATCACTGAAGCAAAAGCGGGCATTAAAACGCAGGTTTTGATATACGGTCAGTTCTTCAATTAAAAGATCATCCTGGGGGACATAACCGATAACGCCGCTTAGTTTCTCTGCATTCTCCGGATTGTGGAGGTTATATCCGTTGATGGTTATCTTCCCTCCGCTGGGTTTTAGTTTCCCGTTTAGGACGTTTAGCAAAGTGGTTTTCCCAACGCCACTACCTCCCAATATTCCGACTAAATCGCCCGAACGTTCCTGAAAGCTAAACTCGTGAAGGCCCAAAACGCGACGGTTAAAACGATATTCGATGTTTTCAGCGTTAAAAACAATCATAGGTTTACCTGTCGCCTGGATAAACCGCGACATCACACTGCTGTAGTAAATCGGAATAATCCGGGACGTTTTCAATACGCCACCCGGAGGGAAAATGTATATGCGTTGTTGTGTCAGCCGGTGTCCGTTCAGATAAAGGTTTCGTGGGCCGTTGTATTTGAAAAATAAGGTGTTAATGCTGGGAATCCGAATGAATTCAATTGTTACCCGCTGATTATACCGGTAAAGATGTTTGATCTCTTCGTCTTCGTAGCTTTCCTCTCCGTTAATTACAAAGAGCCAGCTTTTCTCTTTTACCTTTTGGAAGGGATAGAGTGCAAACCGGTAAAAATTATTGTATTCTTTGGCATCAATATTCAGCCCCATGGCCACCACATGTACCATTTTTAAATCGTCCAGATTGAGGCCGGTGGCTTTATTGATGAAGTTGAACAGCTGTGTGACGATCAGGAAGCGGATGTTCAGGTCGTAGTTAAACGCGATATCGCTACAAACCTGATTCAGGTATTTTCGGTTGATGAAGCGCTTGCCTCTGCCTTCATCGGTATAAAAAAACTCCCGGTGATTGATGTGGTAATAGCCCACAAAACTTTGGTACATGTTGAGGTATTTATCGACCAATTCCCGGTTGAAATTCTCTTTCAGATACGATTCAACCAGGTTCATGTTTTCCGACGATAACCGTTTTTCGTAATTGGTTATAATCGCAAACAGCTTTATTAAGGTTTCGATAATTCCTTCGTACATGGAGCTAATTATGAAAATAGGGTTTTTGTATCCGTTGGAATCGGCTACAAAAACCCTATCATGCTTATTGCTTAGGATTCATTATTGAACGTATGCTGTTCTGATCTTTGTTACGGTTTCAGTCAACTGTTTGACCTGAGCTTCAGTCATCGCTGTTGTACCTTCTTCCATGTCATAAATTGCATTGATGCTTGAAATTGCAGCGTATGCTTCTTTCAACGTTTCAGAATCTTTATAAGGTTCCATCATTTTTTTCATCTCGGCGATTGCATCCTTTTGGAACAAAATAGCTTTGATGATTTCCGGATTTTGGAAAGTGTTCTCCGAAATGTGTGTCGTCAGGTATAAACCTTCAACTACCGAACCAGTCAGGATCAGGTAGGACAACTTGGTGCGACCTTGCTCATTCAAATAAGAATAGGCATTTTGGAACATTTCCGTTACAATCTCAACCAGTTTATCTTTGTTGTCCAGGTTGTCTTCAATTTGATCCGGTAAATTTTCGGCAAAAGCCGAAGTGAAGTCCAAATCTCTGATCAATTGATCGCAAGCAGAAAAGTACGATTGTACTTCCGCTTTTTGGTTGTACGTTGTAGCGTAAGCCAGGTCAACAGTATAAATCCCCAGGTTGACGGCCTTGCTTTTTTCCTCGAAATAGCTTTCCGCTTTTGTTGGGTCATTCGAAATATCGATAATATAACTTGCCTCGATTGAATTCAGCATGTTTGTAACTTCGAATGCGGAAGGAAGAGGATAAGTATACTCCTTAATTTCCTTAGCTATCTCTTCTTCAGCAACTTTTGTCGCTTCTTGTTTTTTTGATTTTCCGGTGCATGATTGGAATGCAGGGGCTAAAATTCCAGCTAAAAGAGCTAGAACCAATAATTTGTTTGTCTTCTTCATATTCAATGGTGATAGTTTAATGTCGTTAATGGTGAAATAGTTTCCAAGTAATTACGTATTCCTGAATTTTTCGTTAGAATTTGCATCGTATTACGAGGATTCTGAGTTAAAAATAATATAAAAATTGGCCTTTAGAAAAATGAAACTGATTTTTTACGCAAGTTGAACGATCATCTGTACGTATTGTCGGTGATCGCTATGGAATACTCTTCTTGGTGAAAAAAAAGAAACTTATTTCAGCTTGATTTGTAGTTCTTTATCCCTGGAGTTTGGGAGTGGGGTGGAATTTAGCCGCTTGTTGTGCTAATGTTAAATTATAGCTTTCATGGGAGCAAGAGACGGTTATTGCAAAAGAAAGTGCCGGAAATAAAGGATTCCGGCACGGTATGGATGGTTTATTTTGAGCTTATCAAACGTATAAATTCGTCGCGGGTTGCAACATGCTTAAATGCTCCGGTAAAATCGGAGGTTGTGGTGACTGAATGTTGTTTCTGTACGCCGCGCATCTGCATGCAAAGGTGTTGAGCTTCAATGACCACGGCAACCCCCAACGGGTTTAAGGTTTTTTGGATGCAATCTTTAATTTGACTTGTCAGGCGCTCCTGCACCTGTAACCGGCGAGCAAAAGCATCAACTACACGAGCAATTTTACTGAGACCAGTGATGTAGCCGTCCGGGATATAAGCAACATGGGCTTTCCCGATAAAAGGTAACATGTGATGCTCGCACATCGAGTAAATTTCAATATCCTTTACAATCACCATCTGGCTGTAATCTTCCCGAAACATCGCTGCTTTTAACATCTCTTCCGGTTTCTGATCATAACCCTGAAGTAAAAATTGCATGGCCTTGGCAACGCGAAGGGGAGTTTTCTGGAGTCCCTCACGATTTACGTCTTCCCCTAATAATTTTAAAATGCGGGAATAATGTTCACCAATTTCTTGTGTTGTTTTTTCGTCAAAGCGGTCGATGCGTTGGTAGCCGCCAAAATCTCCGTTAAATGAATCTTCCATGATATTTTTTTCTCAGACCCTAAAAATGAGGGACGGGCAGCAAAGATACGAACATTCTTTGAATGCCTGAATAATGATTGTTTGCCTTCTTGTCAAAGCTGTTTCTGCTATAAATCGCGCGTAAAAACCCAATTGTTCCCTTTTGACAGGTCATTATTATAATAGTAACCTTCCATATCGAAAGCTTTCAGGCTTTCAGGATCTGTAATCTTATTTTCAACCATGAAACGGCACATTAAGCCTCTTGCTTTTTTAGCGTAAAACGAAATGATTTTATACTTGCCGTTTTTGTTATCCTTGAACTCCGGGGTGATGATCGTACCTTTGAACTTCTTTTGTTCTACAGCCTTGAAATATTCGGCTGAAGCCAGGTTGATCAATGTCCCACCAGCTTCTTCAACCTGTTTATTTAATTCCCCGGTAACTGTTGATTGCCAAAAGTGATATAAATCTTTTGCGCCATCAACCGAAAGCTTTGTCCCCATCTCCAGCCTGTAAGGCTGCATGAGGTCGAGCGGTTTTAGTATCCCGTACAGTCCTGATAAAATCCGAATGTGCTCCTGTGCAAAATCAACTTGCTCTTCTGTAAACGAATCAGCCTGCATGCCTGCATATACATCGCCGTTAAATGCAAAAACAGCTTGCTTGGAATTCTCTTCGGTAAATGGCGTCGACCAGACCAGATTCCGTTCAAGATTTAGTCTGGCCAACTTGGCCGATATGCCCATAAGCTTAATCAAATCCGTTTCACCGAGATTCTTCAATCGCTCGTTAATACGTGAAGCTTCCTTTAAAAAAGCAGGCTGGCTGTATTTCTTTACTTTTGGTTGACTGTCAAAGTCCAGTGATTTTGCAGGTGAAATAATCGCAATCATTTTCTCTTTTCTTTCTGTTACTTATTGGATAACAGGATATAAATTTAAAAAGTTCAATTGCTCTTTCGGATAAGTTGTACAACGTTCTCAACGTGATGGGTATGCGGGAACATATCCACCGGTTGTATTTTGGTAACCTTATAATGTTCATCCATTAGAGCCAGATCACGCGCTTGAGTTGCCGGGTTGCAGCTTACGTACACAATGCGTTTAGGGGCGGCGTCGAGAATGGTCTTCACCACATCGTCGTGCATTCCGGCGCGCGGCGGATCGGTAATGATCACGTCGGGTTTCCCATGTTGGTTGATGAAATCAGCGTTAAGCACATCTTTCATGTCGCCTGCAAAGAAAAGTGTATTGGCTATCTTATTTATTTCAGCGTTTACTTTGGCGTCTTCAATAGCCTCGGGAACGTATTCAACGCCAACAACCTTTTGTGCCTTTTGGGCAACAAAGTTGGCAATTGTTCCGGTTCCGGTGTACAGGTCATAAACCACTTCGTTGCCGGTTAGTTCTGCAAAGTCGCGGGCAACTTTATACAGTTCATAGGCTTGTTCCGAGTTTGTTTGGTAAAAGCTTTTGGGGCCAATCTTGAACTTCAGACCTTCCATTTCTTCAAAAATATGGTCAGGGCCTTTAAATGGTATAATGTCCAGATCGGCAATGGTATCGTTGGCTTTTCCGTTAATCACATACATGATTGAACTTAGCTCTGGAAATTGGTCGGCTATGGCTTGCAGCAAAGCTGTGCGTGCTGGTTCTTCTTCCTGGTAAAAGGCAATAATCAGCATGTTTTCGCCGGTCGACGAGGTACGAACGATCATATTGCGCAGGAATCCTTCCTGCTGACGAATATCGAAGAAGCTCAGATTATTTTCGAGCGCATAATCTCGGATGAAGTTGCGGAGCTGGTTCGACGGATCGGGCTGCAACCAACATTTCTCAATGTCGATAATCTTATCGAACAAACCGGGAATGTGAAATCCCAGTGCATTCATTTGCTTGGGCTCCAACTCAGCATCCATTTCGTCGAAGCTAAGCCAGCGCTTGTTCGAAAAGCTGAATTCGAGTTTGTTTCGGTAGAAGGTGTCTTTGGCCGATCCTAAAATCGGTGAAATCTCCGGAAGCTCAATTTTGCCTAAACGGCGAAGTTGATCGGCAACCTGCTTTTGCTTATAAAATAACTGTTTGTCGTAGGGAAGAAACTGCCATTTACAGCCTCCGCAAGTGCCAAAGTGCTTGCAAAAAGCCTCCTGGCGGTCTTTCGACTTTTGGTGGATGTTGGTCACCCGCGCCTCCATGTACTTTTTGCGTTTTTTCGTCACCTGCAAATCAACAATGTCGCCGGGGACAACATGGGTGGTGAATACAACGATATCGTTTACCCGTGCAATTGCTTTACCTTCGGCACCGATGTCGGTGATCTCGACGTTTTCAAAAAAAGGTTTGTTTCTTCTGCTTCTTCCCATTGATTCAAAAATTTTTGCAAAAATAGCTAAATCAGTGAAATCCGAAACCTTAAAAAGATTTAAACATAAAAGACGAATTAAGGAGGTTACGGATTAAATAAATTTATATGATAGCTTGCACAAAATGCATCTTTATGTGTTACTTTTATCATACGTGTTCGCGAATCAGAAATTTTAATAATATTCAGTTTTAGTCATGAAAAAGCGCTACTATATTTTAGGAGGACTGCTGTTACTTGTTTTTCTTGTTTTATTCTTTTTGTCAACAATCACCCGAAATTACCTGGTTAAGCATAGCGAAGAGTTGATCGGAAGAAAACTGGCGATGAGTGAATTGCATTTCGACTACTGGAATGTGGCTGTAGATGCCGAGAATGTAGTATTGTATGAAAAGAATGCTGTCGACAGCTTTATCTCATTCAAATCGTTGCAGATCGATTTTAGCCCATGGAAACTGTTGCACAAAGAATATTCGTTCTCGAAAATAAGCCTGATCGATCCGCTTGTTAATGTCGAACAATATCAAAATGGTTATAATTTCAGCGACTTGATTCCTGAAGAGGATACCGTTAAGGTAGCAAATGATGAGAATACAGCTATCGTAAAATTCAGTCTGTATAACATAAGCCTTTCTGGTGGGCAGGTCCGCTTATATGACCAGACGGTGGATAACCGGGTGAAGATTACAAACATGGACTTCCACTTACCATTAATTGCCTGGGATAATAAAAAATCGAATGTGGGGGCCGATTTCACGATTGGTGACCAGGGAAAGGTAACCGTGAATGCCATTGTGGATAATGAAGCTAAAAATTATGAGGTTGATCTGACGACTTCCGACCTTCAGATAAATCCGGTGAGTAATTACCTGACCGACTACTTTGATGTTTCGTCAATCAACGGACTGCTCAATTCGACTATTCAGATTCAGGGAAGTTTGAACGATCTGATGAATGTGCAGATTACCGGTTTTGCCCGTTTACACAATGCTTCGGTTGTTGACAGCCAGGGCGAAACCTTGCTGACCGTTCCCGAGATTCGGACACGCATGAAGAATATCGATATGAAGCATTTTGCCTTCGACTTCTCGTCCATCGAAATTGATGAGCCGAGTTTGATGGTAACGCGCGGAAAAGAAGAAACCAATGTGGAGCAATTTTTTGCGCCCTTGCTCGAGGAAGATACCACACAGGTTGTGCAGGTAACGATGCAAAAAGGCGACCAGGTTACAACGACCTATGATATCGATACCCTGAAAGTGAACCGAGGTGAGCTTCGCTTTGCCGACCGGACACTGCACCGCCCCTGCCTGATCCGGTTGTCGGATATGAATGTGGAACTGCAAAACTTGTCGGACAGCTCAACTTATATGCCAATTACCTTCAGTACGAATATTAATCAATCGGGGCAGTTGAGCGGCAAAACGGTTGTCAACATGCAGGATCCCTTCGACCTTTACCTGGATGGCAAACTCAAGGATGTCGACCTGGTTAGTTTCTCACCCTATTCCGAGTATTATATTGCCTCGCCATTTACCCAAGGCTGGTTTAACTATGCCATTACGGTGAAAATGGGCAATGGGAAGCTGAAGAATGACAATGATATCCACATCAAAGAGCTTGAGTTCGGGAAGAAGACATCGGACAAGCCTTACATGAAAGTGCCCATCCGCCTTGGCTTATATGTTATGAAGGATGCCCATGATAATATTAATATCAATATGCCGGTGTCGGGCTCTACCTCCGATCCGAAGTTTAAGCTGGGTAAATTAATATGGGGCGCTTTTCTGAATGTGCTTTCCAAAGCAGCTTTGTCGCCGTTTAAAGCCATGTCGGGGCTGGTGGGAGCCGATCCGGAAAAATTAGAACTTATTCGTCTGGATTACTTGCAGGATTCGTTGAAGGCCGACCAAATAAACACCTTGAATTCATTGACGAAGATTATGAAGAAAAAGCCCGACCTGCTGGTTAGCTTCATTCAGCGTACCAACTTACAGGAAGAGACCGATTTATTACGGGCTAAACTGGTCAAAGAAGATTATGTCGCAGCGACCGGTGCCACTGCGTTGCCGGATGATAAGGATGGTGCTTTTGTGCAATATCTTTCGACTAAAGTGGCCGGTGCCGATACGCTGGCCTTACCGGATGTGTACCGCAAATTGGTTGACCGTACCCGGGTGCGCACTGAATTTAAAAACCTACTGGATGAGCGAAACCAAATGATTCTGACCTATCTCGAGGGGCAGGGAATCCCGGCTGAGAGCATTAAAGTTTCAACTGCCGACTTGCTAAACCTGCCGGATGAGCTGCGAACTCCTGAGTTCAAGGTTGAAGTTGAACTGAAATAGGCGGAAAGGAATTCAGAACCGACGGAAGCTTGTAGTTGGGTATTTAGCACTGGCGGAAGTTAATTCAGCATAGGTAGTTAACGATTTCGCATCGATGGCAACTTATTTAGCACTAGTAGTTGGGTGAAAAGTACTGGCGGAAGGTCGCAGCGCATGCACGGAAACCTGTTTAGCATCGACGGAAGGCTCCATCGCATCGGTAGTTACTCATTCAGCAT
>NZ_JBZQJF010000140.1:0-9802 GCF_059905295.1 Mangrovibacterium sp. | reverse complement strand
GTTGTTAACAAAATTTCTGCGATAGCCATCCTGCCAATCATAGGTAAATTCTTCTTCTGAATAACCAGCCAATAAGTTTAAATTATGCTTACCAAATGTTTTATCATATTTCAGCAAAGTCGTCAACATCGTTTGAACATCTGTCTCATCATTAACCCGTAAATCAGATGATTCTGTTTTATAACTACCATCTTTGTTGGCTAAAACAACATTGGCATTAAAGGCATTGATATTTGATGTTACAACATTATAACCATAGGTCACCTGAGCACTTAAACCATCAAGAATGGTATATTCAGCTTCCACCTGACCATTGAAATTGTATCTTTTTGTCTTTGAGGTACTACCAGCTAGAATTTCGGCATATGGATTTAATTCACCATTTACGCTCATGTACTCTCCATCTGCATTTTGGAGGGGATATACCGGAGCAAGCGTTGCATACCAGGTGGCATTCCATACACTAGTTGGTTCTCCTTTTACCCCATAGTTACCAGACAATTTAGTCGATAGCCTTAATCGTTTATTGCTTAAAAAATAGGCATCAATATTTGATCGAAAGTCCGTCTTTTTATAATTGGTAGCAACCATAATACCATCCTGATCCAAATGTCCGACCATAAATGCATATCGCAGGTTATCGGTCCCCCCTGACATACTTATCCGGTGGTTTTGTGTATTTGCCTTTCCGTAATAGACTTTAAAATAATCGATGTCGGGATACATGGGATCATTATGTGCAGCGAATTTTTGAATGTCTTCATCGGTATAATTCGCGATGGTCCCTGCATTTTCTGCTGCCTCGTTGCGCAGTGTTGCATATTCAACTGAGTTTAAAACATGTGGTAATCGGGTTGCTTGCTGAACACCAAAATAGCCATTATAGCTTATTTGCATTTTACCGGCAGCTCCTCGTTTGGTGGTAATCAGAATAACCCCGTTGGCAGCACGGTTACCGTAAATAGAAGCTGAAGCGGCATCTTTCAATACAGATATTGACTTGATGTCGTTGGGATTTACATCAGACATATTGCCTTTAAATCCATCAATTAAAATCAATGGTGCATTATTCGTCCATGTTCCAACCCCCCGAATATCAATAACGGCATTGTCGTCTCCGGGCTTTCCTGAGTTTTGTAACGCATATACACCGGAAACAGTACCCTGCAAAGCCAAACTGGCATTAGTCAAAGGTCTGCTTTCCATCTCGCTCATATTGACTGCACCAACAGCACCAGTCAAATTGGCTTTTTTCTGAGTTCCGTAACCAACAGCAACGACCTCTTCCAAACCGATGGTTTCTTCTTCCAAACTCACGGAGATGGTAGTTTTCCCGGCGACCGGTACTTCACGTGCCTTCATCCCAACAAAAGAAAAAAGCAAAACGGCATTGGCATCAACACCTTTGAGAGAGTAATTACCATCAAAGTCGGTAATCGTACCCATTTGAGTACCCTTAACAACAACAGTTACCCCGGGAAGTGGCTCCCCCTTTGTGTCTGTAACCTTACCGGAAACAGTAACAACTTGTTGAGCATTGGTATAACCGGTTACTTCTCCTTTCTTCTTCAACACGATATACCGGTCAACCAGTTTATAACCGAGATCAGTACCTTCCAGCAACTGATTCATCAATTCGTCAATACTTCCGTCTTTAATTGTCACGGAACCAGCCTGTACACCTTGTATATCGGAATTGTTGTAATAGAAATAATAGTCAGATAGTTCTTCGATCTGCTTCAATGCATCTGCAAGCGTCCCATTCGAAATCGTTAGGTTTAGTTTTGCATTCTGGGAATACGTATTCGCATGAACTGTCAATGTTAGCAGAATAACAAAAAAGGTTGTTAGCTTCATAATACGCATAATCTTTTTGAGCAACCAGGGGTCGCTGTAAAACATACGATGATTTTTCATAAATTTGGATTGAGTTAATAATGAAACATTTTAGTTTTATTAGCAGGCGGTAAAATGTTCGCAGCATTTTATCGCCTTGTTTTTGTTACATAGGCCTTACTTTTTATAAATGTCTATACGATCTTTCTGATTAGGGTTCGAGTGATAATCGACCCGAATAGGTGCTAAGAATGCAAATACCTGCATAATCTGTTGTATCGGTTTATTCCGTAATACTGTTCCGGATATCTTATAGTTTTCCAGACCTTTATCACGAATGTCAATTTCTACATTATACCAACGTTCCAGCTTTTTAGCAATCTCACCCAGCGCTTCATCCTTGAACTCCATTGATCCGTTTTTCCAGTCGGTATAATATTCTGTATCTACTTTTTTAACTGAAAGTTCATTTGAACCTCGATTCAATTCAGCCCGATCTCCCGGAGCCATCACTGCTAATTTTTTCCCTCCTGAAGAATTGAGTTTAACTTTCCCTTTTTCCAAAACAACAGCCATATTTTCATCCTTATAGGCGCTTACATCGAAAGAGGTCCCCAATACCTCAACTTCCATTTTCCGCGTCTTCACTTTAAATGGCAATTTTTCATTATGTGTTACCTTGAAATAGGCTTCGCCTTCAAGATAAACATCCCGGCTTTCCGAATTAAACTGATTAGGGTACTGAAGTTTACTTCCTGCGTTTAGCCAGACTTCGGTGCCATCAAAAAGAAAAATGTGACTTGTTTGCCCGTACTGAACTTCGATAGTTGCCAACTGCGACTTGGAATTTGCGCTCTGCTGGCTTTGAATAAAATAGCCTACGATTAAGCTCACAATAATTACAGCAGCATATTTGAAAGAAGAGCTAACTAAATGACGAAACTTTTGCCGACGAACCTGATCTGCAACAGAATCCCAGGAAGATTTCCGATCGGAAGAGCTGAAGGTTGCAAGCTGGTCAAGGCCAGATTTTATCCGCGCTGATGACTCAAACTCTTCGGGATATTCGTTTTTAAGCCAATCCAATTCTTGCTGTTCTCCCGGAGTCAATTCCCCGTGACGAAAAGCAGCTAAAAGCTCCCATAGTCTTTGTTTGTCGTTCTCCATTGGTTGGTTTTATACTTCTGAGACGTAAAACCATTTAGTGGAGGGTGACAGCAGATGAATATTTTTTAAACATTTTTTAACGAAGTAGGTGCAAATCCCACAAAACCAGCATTTTTTGAGGCTCTAATTCCGTTTTCAAAAATTGGTAAGCACGTCCCATCTGCGTTTTCACAGTATTCACGGAAATACCCAATTGGGAAGCAATTTCCTTATAGGAGAGTGAATCGAAAGCAGCCATTTCCAGAATCTTTCGACGCTGCTCCGGCAGTTTCCCAATAGCCCGATACAAGTCTGCATAAAACTCCTGATCATTAATTTCCGCTTCAGTGGAAATTTCCGGTATTTCCGATGTTAATGAAAGCGGATCGTTATGATGAGAACGCAGGTAGTCAATTACCTGATTTCGAACCATGAAATAGAGATATGATTTTAGGGAATGTTGGACCGCAATCATCTTTCGCTGTTCCCATAAACGAACAAAACAAGTAGAAACCAACTCCTCAGCAACCTGTCGTTGCTTTAAGGTTTTATTGGAAAAATTACATAATGGGAAATAGTAGCGGTCATGCAGCTCACGTAGGGCATTAACCTCTCCGCCTTGAATTCTCTCCCATATTCCTTGGTCACTCCGCTTCATTGGACTTAGTTCGTTTATCAAAAATATTAAATATTTCCGATTATCAACAACCAACTCCAGCCTATAAAACGATCACACAAACCTTATACCGGATAAAACTCTTTAACAACGAATACCTTAAAACGGAAAATCCTCTTCGATCTCGATCTCTGCTTTTTTCTGTTTTGGAGGTTTGGCTTCCTGATGTTGCAGATGACCGTCAACAAAAATGGCTTTGAAAGGTGTTACCGGGCAAGCATATTCACAAGCACCACAGCCCACACAAATATCTTCATCAACCTCGGGAATTACGAGCTTATCTTTGTATGCAACCATATTCACGGCTTTTGTCGGGCAGTGTTCGCTGCAAGCACCGCAGTCGGTTCCATGGGTCTCAACAACACAGTTCGCTTTAATGAATTTGGCAACTCCTACCTGTGTTTTCTTTTTTTGCTCAACCGATAGTTTAAAGATCGCACTGGTTGGACAAACATCGCCGCACACCGTACATTCATAATTACACAAGCCGTTGTTAAAGTCCATAAACGGCTGCATCATTCCGGATAGTCCATACTCAAACAGAGCCGGCTGCAACACATTGTTCGGACAAGCAGTGACACACAAGGAGCATCCTGTACAGGTCGAATTAAAATGATCGTGTGTCTCTGAACCCGGTGGTGAAGCATGGTGCTTACGGTTCAGGGGAGTCAGCCCCTTATTACTTTTTACAATCTCTTTTTCGGCTTTTACCTGCGAATAGGCAGCGGTCATCAAAGCTGATGTTGTCAGGGTTTTTCGGAATAAATTTCTTCGCGACCGATCAACAGTTTTCACTTCGGCTTTTTCCAGTTTCAACGATCCCTTTTGAAACGAAATAGCATCAAATTTACAGACGTCCAAACAATTGAAGCAGGCAACACAACGCGAGGAATCAACGACTTTAGACTTACTATCGATGCACTCCGACTTACAAACTTTGGCACATTTTCCACAGCTTGTGCAAGAGTCAGCTAAACGAACTTTAAAAATTGAAAAGCGGGAAATCAGCCCCAACATCGTCCCGACCGGACAAACAGAATTACAATACAATCGCCCGCGACGAATGGAGAGAACCGCCACAAAGAGGAAAAATCCAAGGGCCCAAAGCAATACTGCCCAGTGCACGATCGGCAATTTCACCCGGTAAATGCTATAAACCTCGAAGTGATTCAATACGATAGCCAGTATATTATTGGCAAGAATAACAACTGGTTGAACCAGGTAACTAAAAATGCGCCCGAAGATGCTGTACGGATCCAACAGGTTCAGCATGAATGCTGATCCTCCGATAAAAACGATAGTCGCTAAGACCAACAGCACATAGCGGATAACAGTTAAAGGCTTCCGGTATTTAGGTTTAACATTCAGCTTGAACTTCTTTCCCACTCTCGAAAAGAAATCCTGCATGACTCCAAGAGGGCACAAAAAACTGCAATAAGTCCGCCCCGTCAAAACGGTTAGAACAAACAATAAAGTCAGGGCAACAATCGCGACCAGCCCTACCCTAATCGTCCGTAAGACTGAAGGTACTACCTGAGTCTCTGCCATGAATTTCATTAAACCTTCAGGCAGGATTCCTCTAAAATCAATAAATAACAGCGCAAATATCAACCCGACCAAAATGGCAACGAGAACCCGAATCTTTTTCAACATCTTGTCCGACTACATTTTAATACGACGAATATTCAGTTCATCCAGATTCATATTCCCCAAGCCCATTTCGTAGGCATCTTTGATGTGACCAATATCTTCCGGGTTCCGGTTCAGAAACTTCACCGATGCGGCATCTGCAGCGACAATATCTGTTGAAATAATCTGTGCTTTCAGGTTGACGACATCATCCAGTGAAACACCTACCGGTCCATTCTGCGTCATCGCATTATAAGCGTCGATCACATTCAGGTCAGGCTTACGGTACAACAAAAAGTCGGCAATACATTGGTTCAGATCATTCTTATGATAGAATCCCCGATCCCAAACTGCCCCCATCAGGTTCTTCATAGCCAGTGAAACATGGGTTGAACTATGATGTTTCAAAATAGGGACATTAATAAAAACATCAGCTTCCATTATCAGCTCATGCACTTTAGTCTCTTTCAGTTTTTTTCCACCAGCGATGTTAACCGACTGATAGTAGCTCTCATTATTCCCGGGAACTACTTTCGCACCGGCATCCTTCGCTGCTTTTTCGATACCACTGTTCGAGTAACACTTGGTCCACTCGTGACAAGTATGGTCGAACACATAAACCTCTTTAGCACCGGCAGTAAAACAGTGTTCAACAATTCGTTTTACCAGCAAAGGGTTGGTATTAGCTCCGAACTCAGGTGCTTTATTCCAACCAATATTGGGTTTCACAACGACCTTCTGTCCTTTTTTCACAAACTGAGTCATTCCGCCTAATGCAGCAATTCCCTGGTCGAACATCGCTTCGGGAGCACCACCACGCAAGGCAACTAAATCAACCGGGAGGCCTTCTCCATTGGCCAAAAGCTTGCCATATCCTCCAACCGATAAAGCAGCTCCAGTCAGGATCCCTGCTTTTAATCCCCGGTCTATAAATTCGCGTCTTTTCATAAGATTCCGTTTTACTGATCAATTGTCCTCTAAAGCTAGGAAAACTAGTGATTAGTTCGCACCAAAAAAACACGATAACACACAGGGAAGCACTATTTTAGAATGATTTTAGATAATATTTACTCCACTAAGACCTCATCGATAAACATCCATGAATTCGTTCCTTTAAACAGATACCCCTCAGGAATCTGTCCAAAAGTTTGAATTTCCAACTTTAAATAGCGAGCTGAAGTTGCCAAACCGTTTACCTGAACCGGATATAAATAGGGTTCTCCGCGTTTGGAGATTTCCTTCACCTGAAAGTCTTTCAGCAGCCTATAATTATTTCCATCGTTGGACGTGTAAACCTTCACATTGCGCGGCAGGAAGATTCCGCTGTTGGCATCGCTCAGGCAACTCAAATCCACCGAGCTCAGCTTTTGAATTTTTCCAAGGTCGATCACCAAAGTAACTGTAGAATCAAGGTAGCCCAACCAATTTGGATTTTTAAACGAGGTGGTTCCCAATTGACCGTCAGTCAGCGATGCCAAACCGTTTGCCGCGTATTGTTCGGCTGGTTTACTTTCTCCCAATACAGGCTTATTCAGGGCCTTGTTAATCGGAACAAAGATCTGCCCCTCAGCCAGGGTCTCGTTATTCCTTTTCACCATTGCCTTTACCACCGTTGGATTAGTTACAGCAAACGGAGCTTTGTATTTATTAGTACGCCTGCTACCCGACAGGCTGTAGTAAAGATTCACATCCTCAATATTGGTTTTGATATCCACTAAAGCACTGTTATCAGTTTGAATGCTATAGCTCAGGTCAGGCTCCTGGCTTACATTCACCTCATCGAACCAAGCCGTTCCCTGACCAATCAGATCCAGGTTTAAAATAGCATTGGTGCTGGTCGTATCCGATTGAAACAAGTAGGAATATTCTGTCCACTCCGGCGTTAATTCAAACTGGTGCTTTTGTTTGCAAGCCGGAATACTCAACTGGAAGGTTGAAGTTTTCCCGGCTTTCTGCTTAGCCCAAATGGAAACCTGGTAGGTATTTCCCTTTTGTAAAATGATCGGCAAAAAGCGCACTTTCTTTCCGGTGCTATCCTGAGGTGTGGTTAATCGCAAGCTAAACAGCCCTTCTTTCTGTGTCCGGCTATCGACAAAAACCGTTGCTGCCGGATCAGTTTTCCCCTCAAATGAGCCTCGCAGACTTTGTCCGGTTGCCAGTCCCGGACTTACCACCTGCTCAAATCCCGGGTTGTAAATCAGGTTGCCGGCACGTTTTACTTCCGAAGCTTTATCTTCCGCATCCAGACGATAAACACGGGTGCTCATTGCATCCATAAAATCACTTATCTCACCATCTTTCACGGGCACCGAGCGATTCTCGAACCATAAATCAGCTTTGGGATAAGCGGTAGTATTCCATTTGAAATTGACCTGCAATGGCTTGTTTGAATGATTAACAGCCACCACGAGTTTTTCGTTTTTATAGCTGAAACACTTTGCCTCAACTTCGGGGTGATTGGTTTCAACGGTAACAGGAACAGAATCCGACAACAGGAAAGGTGTCATCTCCGAAACCTCAACCGCCATATTGCGACAAGCATTCCACATCGAAACCGATTGCGGCGTTGTCTTTTCTACCGTCCGCATAAAATATTGAATTCCTCGCGCACCATGCAGCAAGCCAAGGTAAGTCATCACCCGAAGCTCCTTAGCCGATGGCTCGCGTGGCCACATTTCGGAGCCACCAAAAGCTTGCGGCACCAGCCACACCGACTTTTCAAAGCGAAACTGCCGACCGATTTCATCCACATAGTCTGACACGCCGGTAACCGAACGAGGAACCGGGTAAGGATCGGTCATGGCGATATCCATCGAATGGCGAAACTGCCCCACTTTCGACGGCATCATAAAGACAATCGAGATTGGATGATAAGGATCCAGCTTGTGAATAAACTGGTAAGCTTTCTCCATCAAAGCTGAAGGGCGCCCCTGTCCGTCGGGCTCATCGTTGATGTACCACGACAGCAATGCCGGATGATCGCGAAAAGCCAGCACCTCCCGCTTCAGTATTTCAAATTTCTCTTCGTCTGTTTTATCCAGCCCTTTTGAGCCGTTGTGCCCCGAACCGATTAATGAATTCACGCCATACTGAACCTTCATACCCAATTTGGCACAACGATCCATATAAGCTTTGCGCTCGGCATAGCTGTCAGGCAGATTGCTTTGGTACGGACCAATCATATTGAAGTCATTCACCACTTCCTGATCCGGCAAATCAGCCACCCTGCCCGAGTAAAAACCATAGGGCAGAAATGGCAATCCATCCACAATCAAACCTCCTGTTTCGCGGTCCATCTTCACCTCATTACTTTTCGGCTCCAATCGGGTAATCACGAGGGTATCAATTTGAGCTGCTTGCCCGGCTGCCGTCAACTGAACCTTTAAACGACTATCTCCGAGGGGAAATCCGGCCAAAGGAACTTTCAGCCTTGTCCGGGAATTGCGGATCAATTCCTTTTCAACAAAGACCTGGTCGCCTGATGAAATACGAAGGTCAAAACCGTCAGCCGGTAAATCGGGGATATCGAAAACAACTGTTGCCGAATCTTCGGTCGTGTAGTAGTTGTATTTGCTAAAGACAGAGATGGAATTGCCAAGCTCCTGGCTTCGGGCCTGTTGAAAAAAGCACACAGCTAAAGCCCACAAAAGGAATAATCTTTTGCTCATGAATAATAGAATTTAATGATGGTATAGGTTGTCGTGAAGATAGAAATATCGTGCTGGTAATTGTCCGGCTTATGTCGAAATTAAACACCAAAAGCTCCGAAATAACACTGAGCTTACATTGCTCTTGGGTGAAAGACCCCGGAAACTTCAAATCCGCCTTACCCAATATAAAGTCCTCCTGGTTTCAGGTGAAACAAAATTCGAAGAGTCGGTCAAATATTTTCTATTGTTTCGTAAATTGACGGCCGGTTTTAAGCACCACAAAACATCCAACTCATGAAAAAGAAACAATACCTGTACCTCCTACTGGTGGTTTCCGTCCTCGGATTAGCCACGGGAGTTTACCTGAAATATTTTAAATCGTACACCGATCAGGAGATCACGATCCAGGGCAGCGACGAGGTGATCAAACACCCCAACTTAGGACAAACAATTGATTTGATTGAGAAATTGGATGCCTTAGCGGAGGTCCATGATCTTTCCGCCCCCTCGAATGAGGAAACACTTCAAAAACTGAAGATCATCAATTATGCCGCCATCGGGATCATGGCAATATCAATTTTGATCGGAATAAATGCGGCTATAAGGCTCAAAGTCTACGCAGATCAGGAAGCTTAAGCGGTTAGCACGGTGGAGTCTTTCACACCCATGGAAGGTTCAATGCTCCACCTGTTTTTTCTGAAAGTCTTTTTCAAGATGCGTTGATGAGGATCGATTCTGCTCCAATACATTTCCGCTAGCCTTACCAGGCGGGTTTTCATCTTTGGCTTGCCCCAAAGACGAAACAGAAAACGCAAGGCTGATTTTTATCTTCAGGTATCAGCTCCTGAAAGCTAAGTTCA
Source organism: Mangrovibacterium sp. (assembly GCF_059905295.1). Classification (NCBI taxonomy): domain Bacteria; kingdom Pseudomonadati; phylum Bacteroidota; class Bacteroidia; order Marinilabiliales; family Prolixibacteraceae; genus Mangrovibacterium; species Mangrovibacterium sp. The sequence continues at coordinate 5 of NZ_JBZQJF010000140.1, read as the reverse complement.
GCCGG
>NZ_JBZQJF010000139.1:0-46939 GCF_059905295.1 Mangrovibacterium sp. | reverse complement strand
TGACAATCCGCATAGTGGTGCCGACGAAAACGGACTTGTTCAGTTGATGTCGGCAGTGGGCGACGGATACGACTACGGAACGGTTGCGTCCAACCTGAAAGCAACCTTGTATGCTCACGGTAACAGTTTGTTTTCAGTAACTATCGAAGTGCTTGATGGAAGTACAACTGCAATATCGCCTGTAGTCTGGGTCGTTCATACCGACGGGAAAATGCCAATTTTTACTGAAGGAATGGCCGATTACAGCGATGGCCTTGAAGCCCTGGCCGAAACCGGTAATGCCGGCCCTTTGAGTGAATACCTGGCAATGAACAGTGGTTATGTTTCTCCGGTAGCACCGGTACTTTGGGTGCTGCACGATAAAAAAGACTACCCGATTTTTAAGGAAGATACCCCGGACTATGGTGAAGGACTGGAGACTTTGGCCGAAACAGGTAATCCGGAGCCGCTTTATAATTCACTGATGGCTGCCGGCTATGAAACAGGCTTCCAGCTAATGCGTACCGATGGCACCAGTGGACCTTTATTCCCGGGGCAGAAGTACCAATTTACCATCGACGGACATGTTGGACAAAGCCTGAGCATTGCTTCCATGTTGGGAGCTTCCAACGATATTTTCTTTTCAACCGGCGACGAAGGGATTAAGCTCGATTACGGTGATGCAGAGAAAGATTTAACGCATTTTATTGAGCTTTATGATGCCGGCACCGAGGTGAATGAATATCCCGGGGCACAAACATCGGCCAACACAGAGGAAAACGGAACGGTAAGTATACTCAACGACGATTTGCCATGGCCAACAGCAGACCAGGTTATTAAGGTAACTATTCACAAAAACTAGCTTGCATGCCAAGTGCTTGAACTCCCTGTCGCTTGCGGGTAGCAGGGAGTTTTTCTTCACCTTTGCCGGCTTTGTATTCGTTAAAAAGGATTATTTTGTTGATAATAATTTTTTCGCTGTTGCGTTAATCTGTTTTAACTTTGGATTGTTATAAAAAGCAAATACTAAAAAAACAAAAACAATTATGAAAACAACGAGACTAAAACTATCAACTGTCCTGTTATTATGCGCTGCGTTAATATTTTCCTCTTGCTCATCGTCGCAATGGGCAGCACAAAACAATAAAACCAAAGGCGGAATCTTAGGTGGTACCGGAGGTGCTGCTGTTGGTGCAGGACTTGGAGCTATTTTAGCTAAGAAATCAGGTAAAGGTGCGGTCATTGGCGCTGCTATTGGTGGTGCTGTAGGTACCGGAGCCGGTATTTTGGTTGGTAAAAAGATGGATAAACAGCAAGCCGAACTGGAAAAGATTGAAGGAGCACAGGTTGAAGGCGTGACCGACTCAAACAACCTGCAGGCGATTAAAGTAACTTTCGATAGTGGTATCCTTTTTTCAACCGGTAAAGCCGATTTGAGTGCCGCCTCGAAAGAGTCGTTGCTGAAGTTCGCTACTTCGCTGAGATCGAACCCCGATACCGATGTGAAGATATACGGCCATACGGATAACACGGGTTCGCGCGAAGTGAATCAGAAATTGTCTGAACAAAGGGCCGAGTCGGTTGACAAATATTTAATAGACAATGGTGTGGCTGCAAGCCGTATGACTACCGAAGGAAAAGCTTACGATGAGCCTGTTGCCAGTAACGAAACTGCCGAGGGACGTGCTCAAAACCGTCGTGTTGAAATTTACATCACAGCAAACGAAACGATGATTCAGCAAGCCGAAGCCGGTACGCTGAAATAAAAAGATAATAGAATCTAACTGAAAGAGCTGCTTCAACTCATGTTGAGGTGGCTTTTTTTAGTTTTAAGTTTCAGATTTCAAGAGGTGTTTACCTTGGTAAGGTGGAACACGAATGGGGTTGAAGGCTTATTGTTGACTTGGCCTTGGTTAGGGATCCTATTTTTCCAAAAGATCGGATCCCTAAAGGCATGCTTACCTTCGCTCACTGCCCCTCGCTTGTGGCTTGCTTCTTTTTTCGTTTTCCCTGGCGGCGTTTCACATTGCGGTTATTTTCGGCAATAGCTACCGCAACAACTCGGGCAAAATTACCATATAAGGGCTCGTCGACCAGGTACATGGCTCTCAGGAAAACAAGCAAGTGGCTATTTAGGTATTGAATCAGGCGGTTACGAAGCAGCGATGCGCTGGGCGTTTTTTTCTCTTCAATACGGGTCATGGTGAAAGTGGCCTGTGCCTTTATAAAAGCCTGTTCCTGTTCATCCAAGAGGACAATCAGCTCGCTGCAACCCGACAACCGGTTGATGGCTGCTTGCAGGTCGGGTTTGTGCAAATCCTGCAGGAGTGAGCTAACCAGTGAACTCTCAATATCGTAGCTTTCGCGCGTAATGGCCGGTCCGTAGTTCCTCAAAATTTTATTCACTTGCCGTGCTGCTTGCTTTATCTCATCGGCATAATGGTACTGTTGCCCGTTTGTAAAATGAAAAAGCGCTTTCAGGGCCTTATCGCGGGAGGCATCGGCTTGCTTTAAGTCCGATTTGGTTTTGATGCGCTTAATGGCTCGCACCAATTCTTGTTGCATTTGGCTTAGCTCGCCGATTAGGGCCGGGAGATAGGGAACTTCAGCTAAGCCGGCATTGTGGTAATGGTCAACGATTTCCGTGGCAAGGCTGCTCACTTCAGAGCTTGAGCTATTAATGTGGACTTTTTTGAGTGGCTGCATAACTGTTTAATTGTGTTGTTCCGGATTGGTCTGGCTTGCTTTAACGCTGTGTTTTCCCCGGAAATAAGACAAGTTAAGCCCTTTTGTAGCGTTGATCTCCTTCCATGAAGCTGTTTTTCAACATTTAAGATGAAATAATAAACTAGTTCTAGTTGTTTTAATATTTTATTAATTCATAAAAGAATGGATATAGCTGTTTTTATGCTTTATGAAATAATAAATATCTGAATCAGTCTAATTTGATAAATATGAATTCATAAAATAGTGAACAGGATTAAATTGATTATTTAAGAATAAATAAATTGGTGAAAATGATTTTGGTTGGCCGGTTAATACGGATTAAAACCAAAAAATCCGCTTCTCAAGTTGAAAAGCGGATTTCGAATAGTTTATAAATTTGGCTTATTTGCTTAACTCAACAAAATACTGGTAGAATTTCGGAATGGTTTTAATGCCGTTGAAGAATTGCTCCAGCGGATAGTTCTCGTTGGGCGAGTGAATAGCATCCGACCCCAAACCGAAGCCCATGAGTACCGATTTAATTCCCAGTACTTGTTCAAAGGTCGAAATGATGGGGATACTTCCTCCGCTGCGAACAGGAACCGGACGTTTGCCATAAGTATCCATGTACGCTTTTTCGGCAGCCTGGTAGGCCGGAATGTCGATCGGGCACACGTAAGCTTGTCCGCCGTGCAACGATGTCACTTCAACTTTAACCGTTTTAGGAGCAATGGCCTCGAAGTGCTCTTTAAACAGGATCGCGATTTTCTCGTGGTCCTGGTTGGGCACCAAACGACTGCTAATCTTAGCGTATGCTTTCGAGGGGATCACCGTTTTAGCGCCTTCGCCCATATAGCCACCCCAGATTCCACACACATCAAACGACGGGCGAATACCGGTGCGTTCGTTGGTGGTAAAGCCGGTTTCACCTTCAATTTCTTCCAGTTCCAAGGCCTTTTTATAATCTTCCAGGTCAAAGGGTGCACGGCCTAACAGTTCGCGCTCTTCAGCCGACACTTCTTCTACATCGTCGTAAAAACCAGGGATGGTTACCCGCCCATTTTCGTCGGTCATTTGTGTAATCAGCTTGGTCAGCACATTAATGGGGTTGGCAACAGCACCACCGTACATACCCGAGTGCAGGTCGCGATTTGGGCCGGTTACTTCAACTTGCCAGTAGGCCAGACCGCGTAGTCCGGTGGTAATCGATGGAATGTCGGGGGCAATCATGCCGGTATCCGATACTAAAATCACATCGGCTTTCAGCATCTCTTTGTTGGCCTCGCACCAGGCACCCAGGTTGGGCGACCCGATTTCTTCTTCACCTTCAATCATGAATTTTACGTTGCACGGAAGGCAATCGTTGGCCACCATATATTCAAAGGCTTTGGCTTGCATAAAGGTCTGGCCTTTATCGTCATCGGCACCACGGGCGTAGATTTTACCATCGCGGATTTCCGGTTCGAAGGGAGGAGTCTTCCATAACTCCAACGGCTCAACAGGCATCACATCCATATGACCGTAAACCAGTACCGTTGGTTTGGTCGGGTCCATTATCTTTTCGCCGTAAGTTACCGGGTTGCCGGCAGTCTCGTACACATCAGCACGGTCAGCCCCGGCTTTCAGTAAAGTTTCTTTCCAGTATTCAGCAGCTTTATACATGTCGGGTTTATGCACCGAAATTGAACTGATTGATGGAATTCGAATCAGTCCGAACAGTTCATCTAAGAATCTTTCTTTGTTCTCTTCGATGTATTGTTCAATGTTCTTCATTCAAGAAATTTTTGGGTTATTAAAACTGATTAAAAATAAGCTTTTCAGCGCGAACGAGCCACGACATTTGAAAGCTTTTCCACCTTGAATTACTTGATATATGTCAGTGTTTAAGCCTGTTTTGCGAATTCGAAGGGCTGAGCGCGGTCAACCAGTTTCAAACTTAGTTCGGCAATATTGGTTAATACCCGCAATTGTTGAATGGGAATGGATGAGCCACCATTGTTTTGTTTTTCGCGAAGGTCGTTTACCAAAGCCTGAAGTTCTTGTTTCTTTTCGGTCAGTTCAGCAGGCATGGGCACCCTGGCTTCTTGTAAAATTGAGAGAATAAACCTGGCTGGTTCCAGCAATTCACTGGTATTTTTCTCGCCTAATTCGCGATGCGATCCCAAGGCTGAAAGATACGACAGCAAGGCATGGTTCAGGTAAGTGAGGGTGAACGACTGCTCCCGCAAGTGCTGATGTTTACGTGGTTCGAGCTGCATATCCTGCCAGGCCAGCACCAGGGCATTGTCGGCGCGATGTGCCTGACGACGGGCCACACGATAATCGAAATCGTCGCCTGTACTGTTCTCCGTATATTCGTTGATGATGGCCTCGAAGTATAAGGCATTTTTCTCGAAAGCTGTGTTCAGCAAATTCGGCAGACGCTTGTGCTGCCAGTCGGGCCACAAGAGGCGAACTGAAATAATCGCCAGCACCGAACCAATGATGGTGTCGATTAGTCGGGGGACCATGGCTGCCACTCCCTGGTGCGAGGCCAGGTTGAACACGCACAATACGAAGGTGGTGATGAAGATGACTGCTGTGGAATACCGACGACGAAGCCAGCTGAAGAAAAAGAAGGATGAAGCCAGCAAAAATAACAGCTGTCCGGCAGCGGTTGGTAGTATTTGAATCAGCAGTACCCCGAATACTACTCCGGTAATGGTTCCCAAAACCCGTTGGAATAATCGGCGGCGTGTTTCACTGTAGCTGGGCTGACAAACAAACAAGCTGGTTAGTACAATCCATTCGCCTTTCTGCATGTGTAAGCTTTCCGAAATAGCAAAGCCAATCATAAAACAGATGCTTAACCGAATGGCATGGCGCATTCGCGGATGATGAAAGCTCAGTTGTTCTTTCAGGCGTTGCCACATCGTACGGGTGTCCTTGGCCAGTTTTGGGGTAATTGTGCGTTGCTTTTCGTCGGCCAGTCGTTGCAGTGAAATGTTGGAACGGGTCAGGTTGTGAATCAACAGGCTCAGTGGATGGTTTGCATCCTGTTTGTATAAGATTTGCTTGTCGTGCAAGGCTTTTATACTCCAGTTTAAGGCAATCGGGTGGCGGTAGGGTACACCGGTTAGCAGGGCATAAGAAAACTGGCGAATAGCATCCGACATCTGGTGCAGGATCTGGCCGATACCTTCCATCATCTCCTGGTTGTGCGGATCCTGGCTGAGCAGGTCGTAACGCTCGTGGCTCGATGCCGCACGTTCGTGCAAACTTTGAAGCAGCATAAAATATTGCAGGTACACGCGTAGAGGGGTGTCATCTTTCAGGGCATCGGCATAACTGCGCATCACCTCGCGACAACGGTCGAGTGAGCCAACCAGTTTCACGTTGAGCAAGGCTAATTTATTGCGAACTTCGCTTTGCACTTTTTCGTCGCTGGGGAAAAGATTGGCCTTTTCATCGAAGTAATCGGCCAGGGCATTAAAGCCCCGGGCCAGCTGTTCTTCCAGCAGTCGATAGGGGCGATAGTACATCAGTGCCAGCGAGAGAAGACCATAGAACAAAGAGCCGGCAGTCATTAATATGGCGGGCCAGTACCAGGCGGGGCTGATTTCGATGCTCAACATCGCATAAATACCGACCAAAATAGCTCCGAAAGTTACGCCTCGGTAACGTTCTCCCAAACCGCCAATCAGCAGGAATCCAATTGTTGATATGCCAAGACCTAAGCCCAGGAGAATAGGATAGGGGCGCAAAAGCCCCACAGCAAGACTCGAGATTCCGAAGCTGCCGACTTTCAGGATGAGTGATTTGATACGCCCTTTGGGGTGGTCATCTGTTTCGGACAGTGCACCGGCTAAAGCTCCCAGACCAAGGGTGATGCCGAAGAAGGGTTTGCCCATTGCGACAAAAGGAATAGCCAGTATGGCAATGGCCAGGGTTGCTTTGGCTGCCATCAGCCGGTCGGGGCGGCTCCAAAACTCGCGACGAAGTGGTTCGTACCAGCGGCGTTTTTCCAACCAGAGGTTTATTTGCTGTGTTAATGTCAAGATTGGTGATTTTCGGAGTTAATTTCTTACAAAAGTAGTAATTCCGTTTAACGGCGGTTATCACCGGCGCCAATGAGCTTGATTCGTTAACTTTTTCAAAATAAAAAAAGCACTTCCACCTCGGAAGTGCTTTTAACCCTAAATAAGATCAGTTGTTACACTGAATATTTTAACCATGAACTATTTTCCTGGTAATTATCAACGACCACCAATTGTGGTTTGTGATGGAATGTTCCCATCAATTGTTGAATTTCCTGCTGGAGCATGTCCAGTCCACCATCAATCAGATCTTTGCGGAACCCTTCGTCAGCCAGTTTGTGAACCATGTCCATTGAAATGACTCGGCCCATAATTTGTCCAAGTTCAACCAATTTGCGCTGTGGAAGTTGCATGTCGAGCTTAAAGTTGAACAAATCTTTTAACTGATCGGCTGATCGGCTGGTCAACGGATTTTCTTTCATGAACTGGAAGAGGTTCGACTCCTTCAGTTTCTTCATTTGTTTCACGATTCCCTCTGAAATCTGTGCATATAAAATATCATTCGAGCCCTCGAAAATCTGGAACGGACGGCTATCGGTAATACCACGTCCGGCAATGTGGCTGTTTCGGTATGCTTTCGCACCAACTAATTGTGTAACAGATTGTGCGGCCTGTTGCATCAGGTCGGTAACGACTGATTTAACGGCATTGGCTTCAATACCAATTCCGGTGAGGTCTTTATCAAGTCCTGCATTCTTGGCGCTGTTGGCACACATGGCCGAACAAACGGTGAAGGATGCTTGCAGTTTCGATAAACGCTCCTGAACCTGGTCGTAGCTAAACAGGCTTTTGCCACCAACCAGACGTTGTTTACAGTGGTTAATACCCTCGTCGAGCATACGATGAATGAACCCCATTCCCATTCCGGGGAACTGCATGCGGCTGCGATGAAGCAGGTCCAGCATCATTTTTACACCGGTTGTATGCGGGTTTAGTTTCTGTACTTTGGGGATGCTAACGTCGATATGGTTACGGCCGTAAGGAATTTGATAAAGCCCCAGGTTGTCGTAAAATTCTTCAACTTTAATTGATTGTCCGGGCTGGGTCACATCGCAAATGAAAAAGTCGAGGTCGCGTTTCAGGTCACCTTTTTCAGTTTTGCCACGTGCTGTCAGCAGCCAGAAATCGGCCCAGCCGGTTAGTCCGGCCCAATGTTTTTTGCCCGACAGGTTAAAATGGTCATCACTTTCGGTAAACGATGTTTGCATATTCAAGGCATCGCTACCATAATCCGGTTCAGTAATCATTAAGCCCCCCATTGTTCTGTTTTCGATGAAACGTTTGAATACAGGAGCTTTTGCTTCGTGCGAAGCATATTTGGCAACCGGTTGAAGGAACAGTGCCGAGTTAATCCCAAAAGTTAATGAAAGGGCCAACGATTCGTACGATGCTGTTTCCAACAGTGCCAGGTTTTCGCGCATAACTGCACCGCGGCCACCATATTCAGTTGGAATACCGATTGACAACGGATTTACATCCATGATTTCGCGCATAACAAAAGGAGGCATCCCTCTTTGTTGTGCATATTGGTTGACATCGCCACGCAGGTGAAATACCTGGTGCATTTTCTCTTTCAATCTTTTTAAGAGGTCCTGGATTGGTTCAAGTGTAGGCGTAGAAATATCCTTTTTAAGTGGAGATTTCGAAATTAATTCATTCATGCTTTCTTAATTCAAAATAAAAGATGGAAATATCTTTAACGGTAATGAAACACAAGCAAGGCAAGAATGTTTTGAGTTATTCGGTATTTAGAATGGCAGTAATTATGTGTTATAGTGCATTTTCCATCCTTGATGCAGGACTACGGATGTGCTGAAAGGAACCGGTTGCGGTAAGCTATTGGGTTGTGCATGGTAATCCGCTTAAAACAGCGATTGAAGTTTGAAAGGTTATTGAAGCCACTTTCAAAACCAATTTCCGAAACGGTCATTTTGTTTTCCTGGAGTAGTTTGCAGGCATAACCAACTCGCATTTCGTTGATGAAGCTGATGAATGACTTTCCTGTTTTTTCTTTGAAGTAGCGGCAAAATGCGGTCTTGTTCATGCCTATTTCCGAAGCGATTGTCTCCACTTTTAATTGTTGCCGGTAGTTCGAGTTTATCAGGTGCATGATACGGTCCATGCGATTACCGGTCCAGTTTTGTCGTTCGGGCTGGTAGCTTTTACTGGCTAATATGCGGTAATCTTTAGACCGGGCCAGCCCGTTTAGAATCGAAAGCAGGTTTAGTGTTCGGTCAAAGCCATCTTGCTTAAGTAACCGTCGGAGTAATTTGTCGAGCTGCTTCGACGTAGTAATCGGAAAGTGAACACCTCGTTTTGCCTGTTCCAGTAATTTGTTGATTGAGGCAAATTCGGGGTACTGCTCGAGCTGATGTTGGAAAAAGTCTGCCGGAAAGTGAATAACAATCGCATTGACTTTATAATTCGGATCATCTTTGAAAAAGACATCATCATTCTTCCAGAAATGGGGAAGGTTTGGTCCCAATAACACCAAATCACCGTCGGTGAAATCATCCGCATGGTCGGCAACAAAACGTTTTCCAAAACTTTTAATCACGTAAACAAGCTCATACTCCGTGTGAAAGTGCCATGGAAAGGTAAAATGAGGAAATTCATCCCATTTTACGTTGAAGGAATTAGTTCCTCTGAAACATACTTGTTCGTGCATGATTTTCATAGAATGTCAGCTTGTATTTTGCAAAAATAGTACATTTTTGCGCAAATATAATACGTCTCTAAAATCTCTATTTTTCGTACTTTTGATTGGAATAAAATGACTTAAGCTTTATGAATAATTTTAGTATTGAAGGACAAGTAGCTGTAATCACCGGAGGTACCGGTGTGTTGGGTGGTAGCATTGCCCAAAGTATGCTGGAGGCAGGTGCTCGCGTGGTTGTTTTAGGGCGCCAGGAAGAAAAGTTGAAAAAGATACTCGAAGCCAATAAAAATGAAAATTTGATTGGCTATCCTTGTGATGTACTGGATGAAGACCGTATTCGAGAGGTTCGCGATTTGGTGCTGGATAAATGGGGAGCCATCAATATCCTGATTAATGTCGCCGGTGGAAACCTGCCGGGTGCAACTTTGCGTGAAGATCAGAATATCTTCGATTTGAAAATTGACGATTATAAGAAGGTTACTGAATTGAACCTGGACGGAACGATTGTGCCAAGTCTGATTTTTGGCGAAGTTATTGCCAAAAGTGGAAAAGGAAGCATTATTAATATTTCGTCGATGGCCACTTACTCGGCTATTACCCGTGTGATGGGCTACTCGGTTGCTAAGACAGGTGTCAATATTTTCACACAATGGATGGCGATGGAAATGGCGATGAAATTTGGTGATAAAGTTCGCGTCAATGCTGTTGCTCCGGGATTTTTTATCGGTGATCAGAACCGTGCTGTGTTGATTAACCCGGATGGTTCGTATACTGAGCGCAGCAAAAAAGTATTGGCCAAAACACCCATGGGACGATTTGGCGATATCAGCGAGCTGAACGGGTTGGTGCAATTTCTTTGCTCGGATGCTGCCAGCTTCATTACAGGTACAATCATCCCTGTTGACGGAGGTTTTAGCTCGTTCTCCGGAGTATAGTTGACTGGTTTAATTACTGAACTGTTACCGGACTTTGGACTCATGAATGTTACATTTATGTACTTAGCTTCGCTAAATGTCCGAATTGCCGGAACTTGGAATTTGAAATATGAACCTTGGAATTTAAAATAAAGATGGGGCTTGAAAAGACATGGCGTTGGTTTGGCGCAAAAGATTCGGTGAGTTTAGCTGATCTGCGCCAGATGGGAATTGAAGGTGTGGTGACAGCATTGCATCATATCCCGAATGGAGAAGTGTGGCCGGTTGAGGAAATTCTGAAAGTTAAGAATGAAATTGAAAGTTACGGCATGCGTTGGAGTGTTGTTGAAAGTCTGCCGGTTTCGGAAGGCATTAAAACGCACAACGGAGATTACGATCGTTTGATTCGCAATTACCAGGAGTCAATTCGCAACCTGGGGAAATGCGGGATCGATCGCATATGTTACAACTTTATGCCGGTGCTGGATTGGGTGAGAACCGATCTTCATTTTAAGTTAGCAGATGGTGGCGAGGTGATGTTTTTTGATTTTCCCACATTTGTGGCTTTCGATGCTTTTATTTTGAAACGTCCCGGTGCGGAAAAAGACTACCCTGCCGATATTGTAGCGAAGGCTCGTGTGCTGGCCGAAAAGTTAACCGATGAAGAAAAGGAATTGCTGGCATACAATATTATAGTTGTTACGCAAGGTTTTATCGATGGGGTTATTGATGGTTCTGCACCGGATTATAAAAAGCTCTTCCTCGAATTTATCGATACTTATAAGGAGATTGATGCCGATCGGTTGCGCGAGCATTTACGTTTGTTTTTGGAAGATGTGATTCCCGTAGCCGAAGAGTATGGAGTGAAGCTTTGCATTCACCCGGATGATCCGCCCTTCCCGGTGTTGGGCTTACCTAGGATTGTGAGTACACAAGCCGATCTGGAATGGATTTGCCGGCAGGTTGATTCGATCGCAAACGGAATCACTTTTTGCACCGGCTCGCTTTCAGTGAATCGCTCAAACGACCTACCTGCTATTGTCAAGTCGGTTGGAGACCGGATTCATTTCACGCACCTGCGGAACAATGTGTTTTTGCCCGATGGTTGTTTTCACGAGTCGGGTCATATTTACGGCGATGTGGATTTATTTCCAATCATGAAAGCTTTACTGGAAGAGCAGAACCGGCGAGTTGCGGAAGGACGGGAAGATGTGACGATTCCGGTTCGTCCGGATCATGGTATCAAGATGCTCGACGATTACGGGAAGTCAGCTAATCCGGGCTATCCGTTGATCGGACGATTGAAAGGGCTGGCAGAACTTTGCGGTTTGGAAATGGGGATCGAGCGAATGCTAGAATAGCTAAGTCGCGACTTTTTTAATCAACAGTTTCACAAGGTGGCTGCAGCTTTCGTGTGCCTTATTCCACTGGCTGGCTCTGGGGCCGGCAACGTTGAGGGTGCGAACCCGGTAAGCTTCCAGAAAATCGCATAAGTTTTCAAATGTATTGTCAATGAAAAAGGGCGAAAGCTCAAAAATAAAAACCGGTTTCCCGATTTGTTTGGCATAGTTGGCGGTAAGTAATGTGCCGCCACTTAATTTTCCCTGGCTAATGATTAAGGTGGCATCCGATTCAACGATATTGCGTCGTGTACGGTCATCGTAATAAGGAGATTGTAATTCAATCAGCGGATACGACAGCGGAATTGGACCATCCTCGGCCGCGCGGCCAGCCGGGCACCAACCTCCGCAGGGGAAGTTTAGCTCCAGGCATGCATCCAGTGCACCTCGGTCTACGCCTGTTTGTCCTCCACTGATGATTTTCTCCAAGGTCATTTCAGGTTTCTTTGTTCCAAAAACTGTTTTGCTTGTTCTAAATCTTCCGGTGTGTCAATACCGATGCTTTCAAACTCGGTTACTGCTATTTTGATCTTGTACCCATTTTCGAGCCAACGCAGCTGTTCGAGTGATTCAGCAACTTCGAGTGAGGAAGGTTTTAGCTGAGTGAGTTGTGGCAAAATAGTCGCCCTGTATGCATACATTCCTAAGTGAGAGTAGAATGTGTGTGATTTAAGCCATTCGTTCTCCGCTTTTCCCCGGATGTGGGGGATGGTTGAACGGCTGAAGAGCAAGGCGTAATTGTCGTTATTGAAGACAACCTTCGGACGGTTGGGGTTGAAAAGAACTTCTTCATTTTCTATCAATTTTACCAAAGTTGCAATTTCCGTAATGGGATCGTTGAAGCATTGTTTCAAGGCTTCCAACTGCGCTTCGCAAACAAATGGCTCATCACCCTGGATATTAATAATGACATCGAAATCGGTTTGGCCTGCGATTAACGCGGCAGCTTCAGCGCAGCGATCTGTTCCGCTCGGATGATTGGGATCAGTCATGACATATTGTCCGCCAAATGATTTAACGGTTTCTGCAATTCGTTCGTCATCGGTAGCTACCCAAACGTGTTCAACGCTCTTTTTGGCGTTTTCATACACATGCTGGATAATTGGTTTATCACCTAATTTAGCCAGCGGTTTTCCCGGGAAACGGGTTGATTGGTAACGGGCCGGAATAATTGCAATGAATTTCATGTCTTTCAATTTCAATAAGATCAGTACTTTATTTTCGTCCGTTCAAGTTCGAAGGTTGAAAATGAATGATGCAAATGTACGAATTAAACTTCTTTCAATTTCAGCCATGGCTTTAAAAGCTGGAGACAGGAGGATTGACATTCGCTTAAATGTTGTTAATTTACATCAGAAACTGACAAAATTTCGGGGCACAGTTTTTGGCGGTGCTTCGCGGTTCTGCTTAAAATTATAACTTTGTTGAAATTAATCGGAAACTGAAAAATGGACGTTCAGGAAATTAAACAACGATTCGGAATTATTGGAAACTCTCCCGGCTTAAACCGGGCTATTGAAGTAGCTGTTCAGGTTGCTCCAACTGATTTGTCGGTATTAATTACCGGGGAGAGCGGTACGGGGAAGGAGAACTTTCCACAAATTATACATCAATTTTCAGCACGCAAACATGGTAAATATATTGCTGTGAACTGTGGTGCTATTCCTGAAGGTACTATTGATTCAGAGCTTTTCGGACACGAGAAAGGGGCTTTTACCGGTGCTTTGGCTGATCGGAAAGGGTATTTTGAAGAAGCAGACGGGGGAACCATCTTCATGGATGAGATCGGAGAGTTGCCTTTATCGACCCAAGTGCGTTTACTGCGTGTGCTCGAAGCCGGTGAATTCATGAAAGTCGGTTCGTCGAAAGTGTTGAAGACAAACGTTCGTGTTGTTGCTGCAACTAATGTCGATATCCCCGCTGCAATTGAGGGAGGAAAGTTTCGTGAAGACTTATATTATCGGTTAAATACAGTGCCAATTCGGGTATTGCCCTTGCGTGATCGTCGTGAGGATATTTTCTTGTTATTTCGCAAATTTGCACTTGATTTTGCTGAGCGCTATCGCATGCCGCCTGTTCGTTTGGACGAGGAGGCCCGTCATGTGCTGGAATCTTTTCACTGGCCGGGAAACGTTCGGCAATTAAAGAACATTACCGAGCAAATCTCGATTATCGAGCAGGAGCGCAATATTACCGGTGCTGCTATGCGTACCTATCTGCCCTTGGGAGGTGCGCCTCAATTGCCTGCTATTTATCAGCGGGAAGGAGGCAGCGAAAAGACCTTCAATTCGGAACGCGAGATTTTATACCAGGTTTTATTCGATATGAAAAAGGATATGAATGACCTGAAGAAGCTTGTTTTCGATTTAATGCACGATAAAGGATCGTCCTCGGAAGTACGGGCAGAACATGCACAAATTATTCAGAATTTGTATCAGAACGAAGCACCGACGTATGTTCCGGAGCCTACTGTGAATAAAACGGTGCATTACGATTCGCATGACGAACATGATGATATTCAGGATACAGAGGAGTTTGTTGAGGAATCGCTGTCGCTGGAAGACAAAGAGATTGAGTTGATTAAAAAAGCACTCGAAAAACATAAAGGAAAACGTAAATATGCCGCCCAGGAACTGGGTATTTCAGAACGGACATTGTACCGTAAAATCAAAGAGTATGATATTGAATAAAACAAAGTTCTTTAGCCTTCTATTTTTACTGGTACTGGCAGTCCCGGTTTTTCAGGGGTGTAAAGTTTCCTATTCTTTCACCGGAGCATCTATCGATCCGTCGGTGAAGACATTCACCGTTTATTACATGCCTAACCGGGCTCGTTTGGTGAATCCCAACTTAAGCCAGCAGTTAACAGAAGCTTTGCAGGATAAATTGACTCGTCAAACATCGTTGAACTTGCTGGATCAGGATGGAGATTTGGAGTTCCAGGGAACAATTACCGGTTACGATGTAAAACCGATGAACATTAAGCAAGGGGATACCGCAGCGCAAAACCGACTGACGGTGACTGTGAAGATGAAGTTTACGAATAACAAAAACCACGATGACGACTGGGAGAAGACTTTCTCTGCTTATTACGACTTTGATGCGACCAACCTGTTGAGCGATGTTGAAGACTCGATAATGGAGGAGATTCTGGATCAGTTAACCGACGATATTTTTAATGCATCAATTGCAAACTGGTAATGCAAACTTCCGAATTCCATCAATTTCTGAAAAATCCCCGGCTTTTGAACGAGGCTACCATACCTTTGTTTAAAGAGTTAGTGCAGGAATATCCGGCTTTTCAGTTAGCCTGGATTTTGCTGTTGAAAAATCTGAAGCAGACGAATTCACAAGAGTTTGATTTTTACCTGGCAAAAGGAGCCTTTTATATAACCGACAGGCGTAAGCTCTATCATTTTCTGATGACGGAGGATGCATTGGAGGAGAAGGAGATGGACGCTTTGGCAAGCGAATATGCATCGGTTGGTAGCTATCAACTGGAAGCCGAACCGGAATCTTCCGAATCTTTGTCGGACTTGGTAAAAACCTTAAGAAGAAAGGCCCCGGCCAAAGTCGAAACAGCGGATGAAAATAGCGAAAATCCAAAGGAACGAAGCGTGTCGCCGGAGTTTGTGACCGAGACACTTGCTAAAATTTATCTGCGGCAGGGAATGTATAAACAAGCCATATTAGCCTACGAAAAATTAAGTTTGAAATATCCGGAAAAAAATACTTACTTTGCCGGTCAAATTGAAGAAGTAAAAAAATTAATTCATTAATAATTAATAAGCCAAAATGTATACGCTGATCACTGTTTTATTATTTATCGCCTGTGTGCTTTTGATTTTAATCGTTTTAGTACAAAATTCACAAGGTGGCGGTTTGGCAAGTAATTTCCAATCAAGCAACCAAATTATGGGTGTGCGCAAAACAAACGATTTTTTAGAAAAAGCAACTTGGGTATTGGCCGGTGCTTTGTTGTTGTTATCCGTTTTTGGTAGTGCTTTCATTCCTCGCGGAACTGCACAAACAAACGAGTCAGCCATTAAAGACCAGGTAGAACAAGCTGTTGATCCGAATGCTGTACCAAACTTTCCTACAGCGACTCCGGCAGATGCAACAACTGCACAACCTGCTGATTCAGCTAAATAAGAAATAATCCGAATTCAGATATGAAGGCTTACTCTACGGAGTGAGCCTTTTTTCGTGCGCTTAAGTTTCAACTTTCAGATTCCAACTTCGGGAATTACAGCCGCTATGTCAGGATAAAGGTCTCGAGCCATTTTACAGCTTTGTCAGTTTGGCTGAAATAATGTCATACCTGACCACGTTGTGTTTCAGCTGTTTTGTCCGCATACAGGCTCCGGATATTCAGAATAACTGACGAAACTGTCACATTTTACTTCCGTAAAGGCTTTTGACGCTTTTGGCATAGCTTTGGATAAGTAAGGGTGTCAATTTAAAAAACATGTATAACTAAAATAATTTGAGAAATGGCAGAATTAAAAGGTAAAATCCTTGCAGGTAAAATTCTTGTTCAACCGCAGGAAGCAGAAACAAAAACAGCAAGCGGAATTATCATCCCGGATTCAGCTAAAGAAAAACCACAAGCTGGAAAAGTCGTGTTGGTAGGTGCTGCTAAAAAAGACGAAGCCATGGAAGTGGCTGTTGGCGACACTGTTTTCTATGGTAAGTACTCAGGTACTGAGTTGAACATCGATGGAATAAGCTACCTGTTGATGTCACAAACCGATGTGTTGTATATCGCGTAATTATTTAGTAACAAACTATTTAAAAGCAAAGAGAAATGGCTAAAGAAATTAAATTCAATATTGACGCAAGAGATCAGCTGAAAAAAGGTGTTGACAAATTGGCTGATGCAGTAAAAGTAACTTTAGGCCCTAAAGGTCGCAACGTTGTAATCGAAAAGAAATTCGGTGCTCCGGCAATCACCAAAGATGGTGTTTCGGTAGCAAAAGAAATCGAACTTTCTGACCCATACGAAAACATCGGTGCACAAATGGTGAAAGAAGTGGCCAGCAAAACCGGTGACGATGCTGGTGATGGTACTACAACTGCTACTGTATTGGCTCAATCAATCATCAATGTTGGATTGAAAAACGTAACTGCCGGTGCTAACCCAATGGATTTGAAACGTGGTATCGATAAAGCAGTTGCTAAAGTTGTAGAAGGAATTAAAGCGCACGCTCAGAATATTGGCGACGACTTCAATAAAATTAAGTCTGTTGCTAAAGTATCAGCAAACGGTGACGAAACAATCGGTTCGTTGATTGCTGAAGCCATGGAAAAAGTGAAAAAAGAAGGTGTTATCACTGTTGAAGAAGCCAAAGGTACAGATACATATGTTGATGTAGTTGAAGGTATGCAATTCGACCGTGGTTACATTTCTCCCTATTTCGTAACCAATACTGAAAAAATGGCTGCTGAGTTGGATAGCCCGTTCATCCTGATTCACGACAAGAAAATCAGCACCATGAAAGACTTGCTTCCTGTATTGGAACAAACAGCTCAAACTGGTCGTCCGTTGATGATTGTTGCTGAAGATGTTGATGGTGAAGCATTGGCTACTTTGGTGGTTAACCGCCTGCGTGGTTCACTGAAAGTTTGTGCTGTAAAAGCACCTGGATTTGGTGATCGTCGTAAAGAAATGCTGGAAGACCTGGCTGTATTGACTGGCGGTACAGTGATTACTGAAGAAAAAGGTATGAAACTGGAAGAAGCCTCATTGGATCTGTTGGGTACAGCTGAAAAAATTACAGTTGACAAAGAAAATACAACAGTTGTTGCCGGTGCCGGCGATCAGGCAGCGATCGATGCTCGTGTAGGCATGATCAAAAAGCAAATCGAAACAACGACTTCAGACTACGACAAAGAAAAACTGCAAGAGCGTTTGGCTAAATTGGCCGGTGGTGTTGCAGTATTGTATGTTGGTGCTGCTTCGGAAGTAGAAATGAAGGAAAAGAAAGACCGCGTTGATGATGCATTGAGTGCAACTCGTGCAGCAGTTGAGGAAGGTATCGTTCCTGGTGGTGGTGTGATGTACATCCGTGCCATTGCTTCTTTGGAAGGATTGACTGGTGACAACGAAGACGAAACAACCGGTATTGAAATCGTAAAACGTGCTATCGAAGAGCCATTGCGTCAAATTGTAGCTAACTCGGGTAAAGAAGGTGCTGTTGTAGTACAAAAAGTAAAAGAAGGCGAAGGCGACTTTGGTTACAACGCTCGTGTTGACGAATACCAAAACTTACTGGAAAGCGGTGTCATCGACCCGGCTAAAGTAACTCGTGTAGCTTTGGAAAATGCAGCCTCTATCGCTGGTATGTTCCTGACTACAGAGTGTGTATTGGTTGATGAAAAAGAAGATAATCCTGCTCCTGCTATGCCTCCAATGGGTGGCGGTATGGGCGGCATGATGTAATCTAAAATCGAATACATTGTATCCCTACATACAGAGGCGCAGCCAATATTGGTTGCGCTTTCTTTTTGTCCTTATTTCTGATTCAGTTTAATCAGGAACCGGCAACTATGTATTCACGAATTTAATGATACTTGAATTAGAGCCGGAGTTTAGATTGTCTAAAGACTGATTATTTTCATCCAGGTGGAAGCCTTAAGCTACTTTATACCAAATTAACGGGTTTATTTAGCAGGTTCTTTTCGGAACTTAAACGGGATGGTGTAATAAATTGAATAGCTAAAATCGAGTGCGACTGTACCTTCCGACTTCCCGAATCCCGGAGTAAAATAAACTTCGGGCAACGTCTGCTTTGTTTGAGCCAACATAAATTTTGTACGAATACTCCAGCCCATGTAAAAGTTCTTCAAGACTTCTCCCTTTATACCGACGATAAATTCAGCCCAGTGCGAGTTAAAGTTCTGCTTGGGGAACGAACCGGAACTACTGCCCCAATATCCTTCAGTAGTGTACGAATTGACTTGTTGGCTGGCAATGTCGAAGGCGTAGCGAACCCCAAAATAAAACATACTTTTGGTGTCACTTTCTTCAGGGCTAAGCACATTGTAATCAACTCCCAATCTCAGGTAGGAACCCGAGCTTTGATAGTCGACCAGCGGCTGTTGTAATTTCAGTTTTTCCCAGCCGGCCTCAGTAGCCATGTACAAGTTCGGCTTTAGCTCAAAGTCGGCACTCACCTCTGTTCCATAACGATTACCCTTGGTCCAAAGTTGCTGGAATGGTCGTGAGATATCGAGTCCTAAACGCAAGCCGGGCATATGAATATAATTGTCGGTCCGTTTAGGTCTGACTTTTTTCTCTTGTTCTTTAGCAGAGCTAGTTAGCGACAGTAAAAGCAGTGCTATCGTTAAGATATAGTTGAATATTTTCATGCCAGTTTTCGTTTACCAAGGTATCCGTCAGAGAAATTTTATCGATTTTATTTGCTGTGCTCATCACCGATTGAATCCAGTAGGTGTAGTAAAAACCCGATTCCATGCTTTCGTAGGCAATGTGCGGACTATACTGTATTTGAAGCGTATCGGCAACAGAGTCGATTAAAACCACAAAGGTTGATACACCCGAGTCAGACAGGGGAAGAAGAAAAGAGTCCGTGCTTTCAGCGTCGTACCAAATACTGTCTTGTCCCAGACCATAAGTGGTCAGCAGCGGAGTGTCGCTGTTATCTACATTGGTGTAATACAGCCCAAGCTGAACCCGCGACTCCGGTGGGGTGTCGTAAACCTCTTTACAAGCAACGGCTGCAGCGATCAAAATAAAAAGAAGAAAGAACTGCTTCATGGTTTATTTATTCTTGGCTGGCTAATTTAAGCATAATATCAAGTAAAGTACTTTATCGCTTTAAAACTTTAGCCTTTTATCTGTTTGTTCAATGGTTCGGGGTGGATGGTCGCAACCATTTTGAATTTGGCTAAGATGATCTTCTCGATTTGTGTGCAGATATTATGGACGTCTTCCAATGGCATTTGTGCCGGCAACTTTATATGACAGCTTAACTCGCTGTGATCGCCGTAACGATGTTGGTGAAAGTGATGAATGTAAACCTCCCGTTTAAGCACCAGGTATACCTCCTGCTTAATTCGCTCAATTTCCTCCGGGTCGACATCTTCCCCCAAGAGTGCTTTAATTTCTTTGGAAAGAATTTCGTAGCTGGCATAACCAATCATAATGGCAACAACAAAAGCCAGCAAGCCGTCAATCCACCAGAAATATCGACCCACAAAGATACCAATCAGGATGATGATTGATGACAGGGAGTCGGTGCGGTGGTGCCAGGCATCGGCTTTCAGGATTGAAGCTTTGCTCTTGCGATAAGCCCAAAAGGCATATTGAGCCATCGCTTCTTTGACTACAATCGATATAATTGTAACCACGATGGCGACAGTCCCAAAGTTTCCAGCCTTTCGCGACATGAGTTTATCATAGGCACTGATCATGAAGTCGAAAGCCACAATTGCCAGCAATACACCAATAATAACTGCTGCAATATGCTCGGCCCGGCCGTGTCCAAAAGGGTGTTCATCGTCGGCAGGCTTGCGCGAAAGTTTGCCGCCAATTAAAACAATGACCGACGAAACAGAGTCGGTCAACGTGTGCCAGGCATCGGCAATCAGGGCAATTGATCCGGATACAACGCCGGCCCAGTATTTCAGGAAGAACAGCAGGGTGTTGGCGATGATAGAGATCCAGCCTTCCCAAATAACATATTTGTGTTTGGATGAATTCATTGAGACAAAAATAAGCAAAACGGATTGTATAAAGCAAAACAGATTGTCACAACTGAGGTGAAAAAGGTGTTTAATCAGGGCGTTTGCAATGGTCCTTGCTTCAAATTTTCAATGACCTCCTTATAACTCCGTCCAACCGGAACCTTGTACCTGCCAATTTCAATGAGGCCGGGAAGAAGGGCGGTTATCTTGGCAAGTGAGACGATAAACCCTCTGTGAACCCTCCGGAATAACTCTTTTGGAAGCTGTTCTTCCAGTTGGCTGATTCGTTCTTTTACCGTTAGGCGGTTGTTTTCGCAGTGTACAATCAGGTAATCGCCAAAGCTTTCGATGTAAAGGATGTCGCTCAGTAAGACTTTGTGAAATTTTTTGTCGGCCTTTAGGAAAATATAGTCTGGATTTTTCTCCCCCGATGGCATTTGCAGAGTCGTTGTTTCGTGCATTCGCTGGTAGAAACGATTGATTGCCATTGAAAAGCGAACCAGCGAGATTGGTTTTAAAAGGTAATCTACCACGTCGAGTTCAAATGCGTCGATGGCGTAATCGCGGTAAGCGGTTGTAAAAATAACTTTCGGCGCCTGGTTCAAACTCTTCAGAAATTCTACACCCGTAATCTGAGGCATTTGTATATCGAGGAAAATTAAGTCCACTTTAAATTGAGAAAGAAGTTCAATGGCTTCGATTGCATTACTGCATTCGCCTACCAGCGTCAGGTTCTTAAACTCAGACAGGTGGTTTTTTATAACCCGGATAGCAATGGGTTCATCGTCGACAATCAGACAGTTGTATGTGATTTCGTTCATAGGCCTGTTGGTTTTACAGGTGGTTCGTCACTTAGGTCCAGACTTAAATCGATCTCAAAGGTATCGTCTCCGTTTTCGATATGCAAGCCATGTTTGGGGTAGATTAGTTCTAACCGTTTTTGCACGTTCTTTAAGCCGATACCATGGGTGTAATCTTCTTCTTTGGCACTGGTTGAGTGGCTGCTGTTTCGAATATTCAGATGAAGTTTTGGGCCATCGATCGACAGTTGAATGTCCACAAATGGTTTTGCCAGCGACTTGCTGGTTCCGTGTTTAAAGGCGTTTTCAAAAAAAGCCAGTAGCAGCATCGGGGCTATTTCCTGCTTTTCTGTCTGTCCTTTAATCTCAAATTTAACAGCGAGTTTTTCTCCATACCTGATACGTTCAATCTCGATGTAGTTTTTCAAATGTTCCAATTCATCCTGAAGATTAACTTTGGGCCTGTTGCATTTGTAGAGCATATAATCCATCAAATCCGACAGTTTAAGCACCAATTCCGGCGCCAGATCGGATTTTTCAAGTGTTAGTCCATACAGATTATTCAACGTATTGAAGAGGAAGTGCGGATGAATTTGTGCTCGTAGTAATTTAAGTTCCGACTCCCGAAGTTTTAGTTCTGTTTTGTATTGTCGGTTCATTAGCCAGGTGTTCTCTTTTTTCATAGCGAAAGCTCTCTTTACCTGTTCGATGGCGATAAATGCGAGGATCACAAAATAAAGTCCGACGAGCAAAAACACCACGTCGAAGGTTGACGGGTCGAGCTTGTAAAACTTCAGATCGGTGATGAACATGAATACAAATAAGCTGATCAGCGTTTCGAGCCACAAGGTGATGATAAAGGTGTAAATGAGAAACAGTATAAATCGAAAGTGCTTTCCGCTGAAAAGGAATCGGGGAATGAGATAATAGTTTAAAAAGTAGCTGGTAGCAATTGCCCAAGGGAAAAGCATGGATGCGAAAGCAACGGTTGTGGGGTAATCGCGGTTGGCACGCCCGAAGAAAAGAACAAAGAACAGGTACGAGATCAACCAAAACAGGAGATGCTGGCCTGTTTTAAGTGCCGATCGTTGATTAAACAGATCTTTGTACGTCAACTGCTTTAGCATGCTGGATTTCTTTTTTCGAAATGAATTTACCCGATTTTTTAACGGCAGCAAAACAATTGTCGACGAACGGATCGATTTCAGCAGGATACAGCACCGATGGCGATTAAATGGATGAATCGGAAGTTCTTTTGCTATATCCTATCGGAATAATGTCGTTGATCGATAATCTTTTGTCATCGCTTACGAATTGCTTAAGCTTGAGAATAAATTGTAAATTTAAATGTCATGAAATTGATTGATCTTTTTTACATGGGTGGTCCTTTGTTTATGGGAATCGTAACTGTTTGGACAATTGTGATGCTGGTATTTACGGTGCAGAAAATTAT
This sequence comes from Mangrovibacterium sp., assembly GCF_059905295.1. NCBI lineage: Bacteria > Pseudomonadati > Bacteroidota > Bacteroidia > Marinilabiliales > Prolixibacteraceae > Mangrovibacterium > Mangrovibacterium sp. Next base: position 24,243 of record NZ_JBZQJF010000139.1, on the reverse strand, counting down.
CCGGATTTTTATACAGCACAACTATACCCAAGCAGGGCTTGATCTGATTTTACTATTCGGAAGCCTGGCCTTCGTGACCGGAATTCTGGGGCAAGCTATTGGTTTATTTATGGCGTTCAATGCGATTGAGGCTGCGGGAGATATTTCACCTGCCTTGATTGCCGGAGGATTTAGAGTTAGCATGATCGCACCGCTTTATGGGTTGTTCTCGTTTATCTTCAGCCTGCTTTGCTGGGGTATTTTGAGAGAGTTTACAATCCGGAAAAGTTTATCTTGAAAAATTATTCATTAAAAATGCCTAAAAACGGAGCCGGTTGAAATCTTTGCAGATCAGCCGGTTTGTTTTTATGCATGGCGCTGGGTATCCGTGGTGTACTTGTTTAGGGCAATAATGTTTGTTTTTCCGGGTTTTGGTATTTGGTCTCGCATGCAACCAAAAGGTCGAAAATTGCGAAGACAGGATAAAATACTATTATGGGAAAATGGGCGTTAGTGACCGGAGCCGCAGGAGGAATCGGTTTGGAGTTTGCTAAAATACTGAAAGCAGAAGGTTTTAATTTATTTTTGATCGATATCGATGAAAAGAGCCTTGACCTTTGCAAACAAGATTTGACTAAAGATTCCAGTATCGAAATCAATACAATGGCTATTGACTTAAGTGATAGCGATTCCGCTTTGACTATTTACAAGGCTGTAAATGAGTCAGGCATTGAAATTGATACTTTGATCAATAATGCTGGATTTGGGATGTTTGGACGATTCCACGAAACGGATTGGCAACGGGAACAAAAGATGATTATGCTGCATATTAATACGCCTACCCAGTTGGTTAAGCTTTTTTTGCCACATATGTTGACTCGTAAATCCGGTAAAATTTTAAATGTAGCGTCACTTGCTGCTTTCCACCCGGGCCCCCTAATGTGTATGTACTATTCTACTAAAGCCTATTTGCTTTCATTTACAACATCGGTTGCTACCGAATTGGAAGGAACCGGGGTGAACATGACTGTTCTTTGTCCTGGAATAACAAGAACAGGCTTTCAGAAGGCTGTTGGGTCCGACGATCCTAAGATAAAAGTGAATATGGCATGTGCCTTTGATGTGGCTATTTATGGTTATCGTGCATTAAAGGCGGGTCGGGTGCTCGCTGTTCCCGGGCGGCTGAATAAATTGACTTTATTTTTGCGTCGTTTCATGACTTATACTTTTCAGGCAAGATGTATCAAATACATTCAAGAGAAAAACAGGCAAAAACAAGTTAGAAACTGATTCTTTTTCTCAATTCCTCCAAAAGATAGAGATGTTTGTTGAAGAACCGATTTCGTTCTTTCTCACCGCTTTGCGAGATTAAGTTGGAACGTGAGATTAGATTGTTTAAGAATTCCGAGACGTTATCGCCGTAATTTTGGTTTGTGGTCCGCAAAAGGTTTAATGAATTGACCGCAATATAAGTTACTTTCTTATCGGCTACCGTTGCGATAATAAGATTGTCATTGTGAATTAGCTCCGTTTCATATAGCGTATAACTATTTTCAATTCCTTCCTCAGGTTCGTCAAGCATGAACTTATAGCCCAGTTGCGCTTGATTACGAAGGTGCATAATCCATTTTTCAACTTTGTCTAACAAGTTCAGTACATCATCTTTGCTTTTAAACAAGCCAGCTATCCAGTAGTATTCAATTTGTCTCATTGTTAAAAGAAGGGTGTTCTCATTCCAAATTTCCGTTGTCGGAATTTTGGTTGCCACTTTACTAATGAGCCTTCCTTTTTCAAGTGTTTCGGGGTGAATAGAATCGAATGTGAATTGTTTGTCAATGTAGTCCGGAAACTGAAAAACAGATTTTTCCCAGATGAATTCTTTAAAAGCAACAATTTCCGGAATGACAAAATAATGGTAGATCGGCGGATCTTTTGCAGAGTAAAGTATATGCTTGGTTGGAGCTTCTTTTATTCGAATTAAATCGTTGAGAATAGTTGCCACCCAATCCTTGAACCGGAAATTTGTGGGATCCATTGCATGGTGATCAAAGGTGATGAATTGATTGTCGGGCATGCATAGGTTGTCAATTGATAACCCAAAGCTTGATGCTAGTTTTACAAATTCGTCGATGCCCAGGAATTTTTCACCCCGTATTCGTCGATATGTACTGTCGTAACTGAGGCCGAGAATTTCGGAAACAGCATGGACCATTGAAACATTAGGTGGTAATAGTAGTTTGACCCTTTCGAATAGCTCTTTTTGTATTTGTTTGCAGTCGTTCATAGGCAATATATGTGGTTTTGGCTCATAAGGAACATATTGTTTTTACTGTGTCTGATGTGCCAAAGTTTCATATCTCATTTACGGAAATGATAATGTGTGAATATCTTTTGCAGTTAATGCCCAAAACACGAGTGCTTTGATAGAAATATTTGCAGAAATTAATAAATCAGAAAAAGATAGATAAGTCTCATTTCGTGTTTTTCGCAAATAGGATTGATAAATAGGACAGGATGTTGCAAAAAATGCAAATTCCTTGGTTTGGCATTTTGAGAATCCGTATCCGTAAGCCTTGTACAGGTAGTAATTTTGATCTAGAAACTTGTTGGCTTAGCTGACAAATGGTCAATGAGATTATTCACTCTAAATTACTTGTTATGAAAAGTTCAGTTAACAGAAAAAGGTGGCTAGAGGTATGGAAGGAACGCTTTATAACATTTCAAAAAAAGATTTTAAAGCTTCAGGATACTCCGGAGCGGATAGCCAAAGGTTTTGCATTAGGTACCTTTATCGGGATGACCCCTTTTATCGGGTTCCAGTTTGTTATCGCGATTTTCTTAGCTCGCATCTTGTATTGGAACAAGTTTGCAGCCGGTATTGCTGTTTTTCAAACAAACTTGTTAACAGGAGCCTTTGTGTTTGGATTCAATTTCTTTATCGGTGCTGAAATATTGGGCGTTGAACAAACATTGATCTTCGCTGATAATTCGGAATTATTCTCGTTAAGCACCATTTTCGGATCAGGTGTATCGGTCTTAGCTGCATTCTTGTTGGGAGGTTTTATTACTGGACTTCCGGCTGCAGTGTTGGCTTATTTCCTCGTTCGTAAGTTAGTTGTTTCGCGACAGGAATATTTAAAATCGCAAAAGCAAAACCTTGTGAAAACACAGGAACAGCAGTATGCTGTGGTTACCGGGGCTAGTAAAGGACTAGGTTTGTCAATAGCGCGAGAATTAGCTTTGCGCAAAGTCAACTTGTTGTTGATTTCACTTCCGAATGAAGGTTTAGAGCAAGTTAGTTCGGAAATCAGGAAAGAGTTTGGGATTGCCGTAGACGGATTTGAAATTGATATGACAAGGGCGGATGCGTTTGATCAAATTCATAGCTGGATTGGTAAACGGTCAGTCTCGATACTTATTAATAATGCAGGAATTGGAGGCTCTAAGTCGTTTGACTCGGTTGATAGTACGTATCTGAACCGGATGATTCAGATCAATATTCAGTCTGTTTCTCTTTTAAGTTGGTATTTGCTTCCCAAACTTAAAGAGCATGACGAAGCTTTTATTTTAAATGTATCAAGTATGGCTTCATTTAGCCCAATAGCCTACAAAACACTCTATCCGGCATCGAAGGCGTTTGTTTCGAATTTTTCAAGTTGTTTAAATGAAGAGTTGAAAGATACAGGCGTTTTTGTCAGTGCATTGTGTCCGGGGCCTATGCCGACTAATTCGGATGTATGTGCGAGAGTAAACCAGCAGTCGCGAGTTGCTCGTTTTGGAGTGAAGAGTGCCGAGGAGGTTGCAAAGATTGCTGTTCGTGATATGCTGGCTCACCGCAAGGTCATTATACCGGGATTTTCAAATCGTCTCTACCGATTTTTAATGGGAGTAGTACCAGGCACAATTAGGATCCCACTAATCTCTTCATTTGTGAAACGGGAACTCCATGTTAGCAATGCTCGTGAAATTGATATGATTCTAAGTGTAAAATAAATAACAGTGAGGAGATGAATACAAATTTTATCATAGCAATTGCAGTCCTTGCATTTTTGCTTTACCTGGGCGGGGCAGCATTGGTTGGGCCTAAAGGTTTGTTTTTTCAGGATAAGGCTCAAAATGAAATGACCGTTTATCTAAGGCGAATTTGGGGGTTCATTTGTTTGCTCGGAATACCGCTGTTATTTGCATCGGACTATGTATTGCAACATCCGGATAAGCTTGGTCTATCGGTTGAAGATTTAGCGTTCAGCCTGCAAGCTTGGTTTGGACTTAGCCTGTTGGTCGTGATCATTTGTTTCCGAAGGGCAAAAACAGCAGACAACTTGGCTCAATATCCACAGATTCGGTTTCGTCGGTGGAATGTACGGATTATGATCCTAAGTAGCTTGAGTTGGGTTTTGTACTTGTTGGCCTATGAATTTTTGTTTCGTGGATGGTTGCTCTTCGGTTGTGCCTCTCAGTTTGGAAACACCGAGGCAGTCGTTGTTAATGTAATTCTATACTCTTTGGCACATATTCACAAGGGACGCGTTGAAACAATTGGTTCAATTCCCATTGGTGTTATGCTTTGTTTGCTGACACTATGGACTGGATCCATATGGACTGCATTCCTGATTCATTGTTCAATCGCTATTTCAACAGATTGGTTCTCAGCGCACAATGCCGGTTTGTTGCCATTCAGCCCGAATTTTAACAGTTCAATCTCAAAGTCATGAAAATAGCAGTAACAGGTTCCGCAGGTTTTATTGGTGCTCAACTGGTTGATCGACTGGTTGCGGAAGGACATGAAGTACATGCTCTTGTTCGTAGCATGAAACCAGAATATCGCGGAAGGGAAAATGTCAGGTATCATTTAGGTGATTTGCTTGACGATGCATCGCTCGATAGCTTGGTAGCCGGATGCGAGCTTGTTTTTCATTTGGCTGCCTGTGCTAAGATGCGCAGTGCTGATGTGCAGGATTTCTACTTGGTGAATGTTGAAGGAACTTCGCATTTGGTAAGGGCGGCGAAAAAAGCAGGAGTGAGGAAATTTATACTCACCTCTACAGCAGGAAGATTTGGTCCATCAGAAGATGGACCGATAACGGAGGAGACCAAGCGGCACATTGGCTACATGAATCTTTATGAAGAAACGAAAGAACTGGCAGAGAAACTAGCGTTCTCCCAAAGGTCCCCGAATTTCGAGGTGGTTGTGCTTAGCCCGACAAGAGTGTATGGACCAGGTCGTTTGAGCGAAGCAAACGGAGTAACCCGGATGACCAGGCTCTATTTGCAAGGCAAGTTCAGGCTGCTTCCCGGAGATGGTAATTGCCGGGGAAATTACGTCTACGTTGATGATGTTGTTGAAGGCCACTTGTTGGCAATGCAATATGGCCGATCCGGAGAAGTTTATTTGCTGGGTGGCGAAAACTATTCTTTAAATGAACTATTCAACCAACTTGCTGCAACTTCAAATAAGCGGTATTGGATGATTCACCTGCCTGGATGGGCGGCCTTGAGCATTGCCAGACTTATGGAGCTTCGGCTTAAAATTACAGGTAAGCCGCCTTTGGTAACATCGAGTTGGTTGAAAAGATATATGAAAAACTGGGAAGTATCGAGTGCAAAAGCAATACGGGAATTCGGTTACCGGATAACTTCTCTTGATGTGGGTCTGAAAAAGACGGTTGCCTGGCTAAATGAGTCCGGACAAATTTAACAGCCAAATTTATTGATCTATGTATTCGAAAATAGTGCTTTGGATTACGGCTTTCGTTTGTTTTACAACGATTGCAAGAGGGGGAGAAAATGATACCCCCAAAGATTGGTCATGTATAATGACTTCCAACGGGATTAATCATTTTGAGCGTTGGGTGCAGGTGAATCCGGATTTATCCGTTAGGGAACGGAAGGTTGAAATGGAAATTCAGTGCAATTTCGAAAAAGCAATTGAGTTTCTATCTAAGTCTGAAAACAGTAAACAATGGATGAAAGGTGTGGCAAAAGTAACCAGTAAGGAAATTGAGGGGATTGGTATGGTTTCTAGAACCATATTGAATTTACCATGGCCACTAAAAGACCAGGATTTGATTACCAATTACGAGCTGCAGAATCCAGGTGACGGATCTTGTTTGATCAATATCTCAAGTTGTCCGGATGCGTTTCCCAAAGCGTCCAAGTGTACCCGGATTCGCGATTATCAGGCTCGTTGGGAACTCACGAAATTAGATGAAGGCCATGTTCGGATTGTTTTTTTTGCGATGAGCCGCGATGGTCTTCGTTTTCCTCGGATAATTCAAGATCCTTTGGTTAAAAGAGTCTTCCGGGACAATTTCAACGATTTAAAAAGTATTTTGTCTTCTCTGTAAAAAAAGCGTGCAGTTTTTATCGAATCAGGAGGAGTATTACTTTTCCTGATTCTTTGTATACCAGTCAACAAAGTTTCCGATTCCCTTCTCAAACGAAAATTGCGGATTATAACCAAATAAGGCTTTGGCCTTTTCAATATTGGCATATGTAATATCGACATCGCCCGGCTGCATGGGCAGTTGTTTAATGTTGGCTTTGCAGTCAGTTGCTTTTTCAATTGATGCAATCATATCGCGAAGTTTCACCGGTTGATTATTGCCCAAGTTTACAATTTCATAAACCTTTTCGTTATCGAAAAGATAGTTTACAATCCGGTAAATGCCGTCAACCGTATCGGCTACGTAGGTATAGTCGCGCGATGTGCTGCCATCGCCAAACATCGGGATTTCGCTGCCGTTTAATATCAATTTAGTAAACTTGTGAATGGCCAAATCGGGTCGTTGACGAGGGCCAAAAACAGTAAAGAAGCGCATATTCACAATGTCGAGCTTATGAAGGGAATGATAGGTGTAATTCAGCAATTCGCAGGCTTTTTTAGTAAAAGCATAGGGCGAAATCGGATTGCTTACATCTTGCTGTTCGTGAAATGGCGTTTCCTTGGTGTTACCGTAAACCGAGGACGAGGAGGCAAAAGCCAGTTTCCGGATTTGGCGTTCCTTCATCAAATCCAGAATATTTTGGGTGGCAACAATATTGGCCCGAATATAGCCTTGCGGATCCTCAATCGATGGACGAACACCGGCTTTTCCGGCCAGATGAACGATGGCATCAATTTGTACTTCGGCTAAACTTTTAAAAAGCCTATCGGTGTCAGCCAGATCAACTTCAAAAAAGCGAAAGTTCTCATTACTAAGGAAGCCTTGCATGTTTTGTTCCTTAACGGAACGATCGTAAAACGGGTCGAAATTATCAATTCCAACTACTTGATAGCCGTTGTTTAAAAATTTTTCGGTCAGATGAGATCCTATAAATCCGGCGCAGCCTGTAATGAGAATTGTTGCCATAGTGCTATTTAATTTTGTTCGAAACTCGGGCAATCAGGTCGTTTAAAAAAGGAATATTTAAACGGCTGAAAAGACTCTTCTTATTTTGCAGAATTAAAATATTTCGGAGATAGATGAATAAACCAAGTCCGTGAGAGGCAATGAGCACCAGGTCGAATCGGAAAATACCGTAAATGAAGTTCATTGCTGCTCCAGCGATACTTATAACCCAGAATCCAACAGGTAGAACGGATTCTTTTTTATTTTCTGAATAAATCCACTGGTAGAAAAAACGTGAAATAAAAGTAAGCTGGGCCAGGATCCCCCAAATCATCAACAGGAACGGGTTATCGGCGTTCTTGAAGAAAGTTGCCAGCGAATAAGTGGTGCCGAAAAACAAATAACCCAAGATGATAATGGGAGTAACCCAAATCGTGATACGGCTGAGTGTTGACATGGATTTCCAGGCATCTTTCAGCTGAATATTGCGGATATAAATAAAATAAACCAGGATTTGCCCGATTAAGATCGCTGCATCTTTCCGCAGAATTCCGTATAGGAGCATCAGGATAGAGGCGAGCAAACTAACTTTCCAAAATAAAATGGGAGAAAGTACTTTTCCTTCGTGTTCCGACTTGAACCATTGGATGATGATACGGGCAAAAAACAGTGCCTGTGCGATGAATCCGACTGTTAATATCAGGATATGATCCATTTCTTTGTTTTCAATTTGCGGTGCAAAGATAGCCGAATATTGCTGCCGGCGGATTATTTTGATGAATTTAACGTATCATCTTTGTATTTGGGCAATTACTTAAAGTTTGGTAACGCTTAGGGGGGACTATATTTCTTCCCAAAATTTGAATATCTTTGCGCAAATTAGATTGGGAGAAATTGGCTAATAGAATTTTACAAATTAACCAGATGAAGAACATTCGCAACTTTTGCATTATTGCCCATATTGATCACGGAAAAAGTACGTTGGCCGACCGTTTGCTGGAGCTTACCAAGACGGTTAGCGAACGCGATATGCAGGCTCAGGTATTGGATAGTATGGATCTCGAGAAGGAGAGAGGAATTACCATTAAGAGTCATGCTATTCAAATGGACTATGAACAGGATGGCGAAAAATATACATTAAACCTTATTGATACTCCGGGACACGTGGACTTCTCGTACGAAGTTTCGCGTTCAATTGCTGCCTGTGAAGGTGCTTTGTTGATTATCGACTCAACGCAAGGCATTCAGGCTCAAACCATATCGAACCTGTATTTGGCGATTGAGCATGATCTCGAAATTATTCCGGTATTGAATAAGATGGATCTTCCGAATGCAATGCCGGAAGTTGTCGAAGATCAGATTATTGATCTGATCGGTTGTAAACGGGAAGATATAATTCGTGCCAGTGGAAAAACGGGCGAGGGTGTAGAAGAAATTCTTCGCCGCATTGTACAAGATGTCCCGGCTCCGGTCGGAGATCCGGAAGCACCGCTTCAGGCTTTGATTTTTGATTCGGTTTTCAACCCTTTCCGTGGAGTAATTGCCTACTTCAAGGTTGTAAACGGAACGATCAATAAAGGCGACCTGGTGAAGTTTGTCAACACCAAGAAGGAATATGATGTTGATGAAGTTGGCGTGTTGCGTTTAGGATTGGAACCGCGAAAGGCACTGGGAACCGGTGATGTAGGTTATATTATTTCGGGCATTAAAACAGCCAAGGAAGTAAAAGTTGGTGATACCATAACACACAAAGCTCATCCATGTGAAAAAGCGATTTCCGGATTCGAGGAAGTGAAGCCCATGGTATTTGCCGGTGTATATCCGATCGAATCTGACGATTATGAGGATCTTCGTGCTGCTATGGAAAAGTTGCAGTTGAATGATGCCTCTTTGACTTACGAACCTGAGTCGTCGGCAGCGCTGGGATTTGGTTTTCGTTGTGGTTTCCTGGGGATGTTGCACATGGAAATTATACAGGAACGTTTGGATCGGGAGTTCGATATGAATGTGATCACAACAGTACCCAACGTGTCGTACCTGGTACATACAACTGATGGTGAGACAATGCATGTTTATAACCCCAGTGGGTTGCCTTCGGCTAATAAGATAAATGAGATTGAGGAACCGTATATTCGTGCCCAGATTATTACCAAGTCTGATTTTATTGGTCCGGTAATGACCCTTTGTCTGGATAAACGCGGGATTATGATCAAACAGGATTACCTGACCGCAGAACGTACTGAAATGACTTTCGATATGCCGCTTGGTGAAATCGTGTTTGACTTCTACGATAAATTGAAGTCAATCTCGAAGGGATATGCTTCTTTCGATTATCACATGCTTGGGTTTAAACCCGCTAAGTTGGTGCGTTTGGATATCTTACTGAATGGTGAGATGGTTGACGCCTTGTCGTCGTTAATCCACTTCGATAATGCCTACACTCTGGGACGCCGTATGTGTGAAAAATTGCGGGAGTTGATTCCGCGTCAGCAATTCGATATTGCGATTCAGGCAGCTATTGGTGCTAAGATTATTGCACGTGAAACTATTAAGGCGGTGCGTAAGGATGTTACAGCGAAATGTTATGGAGGCGATATCACCCGAAAACGTAAACTGTTGGAGAAACAGAAAAAAGGTAAGAAACGAATGAAGCAGGTGGGAAATGTTGAAGTTCCACAGAAGGCTTTCCTTGCCGTACTGAAATTAGATTAATTATTATCCCAAATACCTCATTGCGAATTAACCCGCTTTGAGGTTTTTTCTTTCTTGGTCAGCTTTATCTTGTGGATTTTCAGACTTCAGTTTCTCTTCATAAGATGAAGCCTGATCGTAGAAATACTTAAACCGAATCATCCGGGCAATATTTTTGATCTCCTGTAAAAGTTGAAGTGCTTCGGTATTCCTGTTCTCATACTTCAAAAACTCGACCTGTACCAGGTAGTACCGTAATTTCACATAGTAATTGTAGTTTACCGAAACCGATTTTATTTCCACTTCTTTAAAGATCATCAGTGCTAAATCTGCTTCCCCGGTATTCAACAACGCCCTGGCGTAAAATGTCACCATCAGTTGGTACATCCAATTTGATTTATGGGCATACAGAACATACCTTTCTTGTAGTAAGTTGATAAATTCCCGAATTTCTTTGAAGCAGTTGGCATAGTTCAGCGCATTAATTATTAAATGCTCAAATATTGGGAAGTTATAAGGAAGTTGTGCTTTTGTATTTAGATAATGTTCTGAGAGATTGAGGATGTTTTTCCAATCATTTTTGTTCACTTTCAACTGTGCTGTTATCATTGCTCCATAGTAAAAGCCAGCGGTTAAAGGAGCAAGTTTTTCCGGATGTTTAACTTTTTTTAGCCAGTTGTATTCTTCCAGAAGATGCTCATTATTCCGGATGAAAAAATACTGCGTAAACTTCAAAAAATGACCATAAATTTGAGCGTCTTTTCCCGGATTGTTATTGAGATAGTAAGCGACATTATCACCTGAGTGGAGGGCGATTGAATCCATATCGAAGAACGTCTCGAAATAGAATAACTGGCCTGATCGTGTTTTGGCGTAATGAGGAATCAGGTAATCCCGCATTTCCTGATGTTTTCTTAATTCGGTATTAATGATATTGAATAGTTCCGGGTCGGCTTCAGATTCATAAACCATTAGTTGATTTGAGTTTTCTCTTGAAAACAGGGAGTAAATGTCCTTTAAAAATTCAATCTTCCGTTCCCTAAACGCGATCTTGACCAGGTATTTAATCAGGTTACATCGTAATAATTTATTTTCACTGTAATAGTCAATCACTTTCCGAATTAAATCCAGATCGAATTTATTTTCCCGAAGCCATTTATTCGCCAACATAAACTCCATTAAAACACTATTCGAAAAGCGGACCACTGTCGAATAGGAGAAATAACAGCCAGGAACAGTTAGCTCATTCAAAATATTTCGAGCAATCAGGTCTTTATAGGCTGCTGAGAATTCATCCGTGGCAGGAAGATCTTCTTTGTTAATTGGCGTCATTTTTCGACCGTATTCCGAGTGTTGGAGCAATGCATCGATAATCTTAAGCTTCTTCTCAGGGAAAGGTTCTGCTAATAAATTATCTGAAATAAACTCGTTTAATAGGTCAATCACCGTACAGTTTCCCTCACGTTTTTTTTGCAAGAATAAATTCAGAAAATAGGGTTGGGCAATCATTTCAGCAGTTTCCGGCGAGTGGAAACGGAGCTGTTGGTAAAGCTGTTTAGAATGTTTTTGTGCCAGAATTTCCTTTATCTCTTTTTTGCTTAATAAAGGGACATTGATCGTTTCGTTTGGTATGGCATTAAAGCTAACATCAAACCAAAGTTTTTTCACTGAAGGTTTCTTTTGCGCAATGCTTGTCAGAATTTTCCAGTTTTCAGGTTGGCATGCAATAATTAATTTGAACCAGGGAACACCTTCATACGAGGAAATGATATCAAGTAAGTTTTCAAGAAAACCAGTCAGCTTCTCCGTATGGTAAAATATTTCATTCAGGGCATCTATTATTAGCACGAATCGCCCGTTTACTTCTTCTGGTTTATCTCGAAAATAGTTGCTGAAACTATTTTGAGGTTTGAAATCTATCAGGTTGTGCAACCAATTAACTTCGTCAAACCGATTGATCAGGCTAATGAGACTACCTCCATCTAAAAGCAGAACGATTTCATTCGGGAATTTCGCTGCCTTTCCTTCAAAAAAATGTTCTGTTAGCTTATAGAGGAGTGTGGATTTCCCATAACCGCCTGGAGCAATAAAGGCTGTTGCAACCTTGGGGGAATGCAGGAAGGCATTTATTTTTCGCTCGGCAAACTCTCTGATCGGTAGATTGATTGTCTCAGCTTCGATCTTTGCTCCTATTGATTCCATCGAGCTTGCGGTAACGTATTGAATACGTTTTTTTAGCTGTTCCCACGAATTGAGATCAGAATAGCTGTGTTTCGAGTCTTCAAAGCTATTCGCATAATCTTCCCAATTTTTGAAACTCAAATAAATTGCAAGTGTGTCAAGTGTATATTTTGACGGATTAAAAGGTGTTATAATGATTCCAAAAAAACGTTTGAGCGTTGAAACGCTTAATTGACGGCCGGTAGTTTTCAATATCGAATCGGAGAGAATTTGGCAATCTTTGGCATACCGGATCTTATGACCGTATTTCTTTCGAATCTCCTCTTTTATGATCTCCTTTATTGAATTTACCTGCGTTCTCATGTCTCCCTATGACTAAAATGGTAAAAATACAATCCAGCAATGCTTTAATTTACGAATAAAAGCTGACCTCTCCAAGCGGAAAACCCTTATTGTTTAGGCTGATAAGTTGTCTGTCTTTTTTGATTGAATATGATTAATAACAAGATGTTGTTCGCATTACAATTTGTTCATGCGGTGCTCATTATTAATCAGACTTAGTGTTATTGATATGCAATAATAGAACATATGTAGGTTATTTGGAAGCGAATTATGTTTTTTTTATCGCAATTGTATGTCTAAATGACATTTTTATGGGAAATACTAATTTGTTCGTTCCGTGAATAAAATGAACGGGAAATGAATAGAAAAATATGACATATGTCAGGAATTAACATCTACCTTGCTTTGGTTTTCTTACTAACTAAAAACCAAGTGATATGATCAGAGGATTTAAAACTAACCCAAAGGATTTCAATTCAACACAAACTACGCATTCTGGTGACAAAAACACAACCGGAAGCTTATCTTATTCTGTTAAATCATTCGAAAAAGAAAAAAGTCGACAGGACTTTGTTGTGGACTGGCAAATGAAGAGTGCAACCAATCATGCCAATATCGATCCAAATTATTTTCATTAATTTTTTTGTTCAGGGCTAATTCTTGTGATCTCGAATTTCGATGGTGTGATTTCCTGACTGGAATTGCATTTAGGATTGATCAGGACTATTGGAAGAATACTTCATTATCAATTGGCCTTGTAAAGGTTCATCGTGAATGTTTAAAAATTGATTTATGATTGTACGGAAAGAATACCAAAAGAAGGATCGGGTATGTCGGGTTGTCTTTCAAATGATAAATGGAAATGGACTTTATGCCCGGAATATTCGTATTGTAGGCGAGTTTAACAATTGGAATAAGAAGGCTAAGCCTATGAATAAACCTAAAGAAGGTGTGTTTATTCAGGAATTGGAATTGGAGCCTAACCGTGAATATCAGTTCCGGTATTTGGTTGATGACTTTTTCTGGGAGAATGAACCACAAGCCGATGGTTTGATTCCAAGCGGAATCGACAAAGAAGATTATAATTCTGTTATTGTTGTTTAGTAATGCCAAATAATCAGCTGTGTCCGGTGGTTTTAGAGGACTGTCGGATTACAGCTGTTTTTTTATTTATCCCTTCCTTCACCACACCTTTTGAATGAGCAATGCTACCATCCGGCTCGTGGCGTAAATCTAACATCAAATTTGTAAAAAGAATCGGTTGCTAAATCAACGAGGATACCGATTGGTTTTCAAAATATTCTTATTTTGAAAGTAGTTATGGTATTATAAGAATGTACTATCCAGATTACAAAACCTCGTATTAGCCTATGGAACTCGGTTTATTAATTGATATTGTAATCATTTTTGCCTTGTCGACTACGGTAAATTATTTGTTTACCAAGATAAAGGTGCCTACTATTATTGGTTATTTACTAACCGGAGTTGTTACAGGGCCTTATGCCCTTGGATTAATTCAAGAGGATCATTCGATTGAACTGCTGGCAGAGATTGGCGTCGTTTTGTTGATGTTTACTATCGGTCTCGAATTTTCGATCAATCACCTATTTAAAATTCGCAAAGTCGTATTTGTCGGCGGCTTTATGCAGTTGTTACTAACAGCAGGCATTACGATGTTAATTGCGCGGATCTATGAGATTGGTTGGGAAGGTGCTTTGTTTGTGGGCTTTTTGACTGCTTTGAGTAGTACCGCAGTTGTTTTGAAGTTAATGCAGGAACGTTCGGAAATCACGTCGAATTATGGACGTACAGTTGTTGGTATTCTAATTTTTCAGGATATTATATTGATTCCCTTACTCCTTTTTACGCCCATGCTGGGAGGTGAGAGTACAAACCAATCGAATGAATTACTGTTGCTATTGGGAAAGACGATCGTTTTGGTTGGCTTGGTTTATATTGGCAATCGTTGGCTTATGCCGCGTGTGTTACAATTAGTGGCTCACACCAAAAACCAGGAATTGTTTATGATGAGCATTTTTGTGATTTGTTTGTCGGTTGCTTTATTGACTGCACAAATGGGGATCTCATTGGCTTTCGGTGCATTCCTGGCGGGATTGATGATTTCAGATTCGGAATACAGCCATAATGCCTTTGGGCACCTCATTCCCTTTAAGGATACTTTTACGAGTTTCTTTTTTGTGAGTATTGGAATGTTGTTGAATATTGGTTTTGTTGTTGAAAATCCGTTTCTGGTGTTTGGTACTGTTTTGTTGGTTTTGGTTATAAAAACCATTATTGCCGGTGGAACCGCCTTTGTGTTGGGGCATACCTTTAGAGGTACGGTTATGGTGGGGCTTGCACTTTCTCAAGTGGGTGAATTTTCGTTTATCCTGGCACAAACAGGTATGCGATATCAAATTATTGCCGACGATTATTACCAGCTCTTTCTGGCAGTAGCCATTATCAGTATGTCGGTAACTCCCTTGTTAATGATGGGCTCTAAAAAGTTAGCCGATCTTTTGCTCCGTTTACCTCTTCCGCAAACGTTGGTTGAAGGCCTGTTCCCGTTGCCTCAGATTGAAGTGCCAGCCTATACCAAGCATGCTGTGTTTATTGGGAAAGACTCCAGGGCACTGAACCTTTCATTCATGGCTAAATATATCGACTTGCCTTATATCTCGATTATTTTTGACCCAGGAACGGTGAAAAAGCTCCAGGAAAAAGGAGAAACAGTGATTTACGGAGATGCAGAGAATGAGCCTGTGTTAGAGAAAGCTCATGTCGATACTGCTGATGTTGTTGTCATTTCAGTCGGTA
The DNA here is from genome assembly GCF_059905295.1 of Mangrovibacterium sp. Taxonomy (NCBI): domain Bacteria; kingdom Pseudomonadati; phylum Bacteroidota; class Bacteroidia; order Marinilabiliales; family Prolixibacteraceae; genus Mangrovibacterium; species Mangrovibacterium sp. Next base: position 8,902 of record NZ_JBZQJF010000139.1, on the reverse strand, counting down.
ACCTGGTTATTGCGATGTCGATTATTGAAAAAATAAGGTTACTTAACCCGCATGTGCACATCATCGTTCGAACCAAGCATGTTTTTGATGTGGAAGAATTGTATAAAAACGGAGCCGACGAGGTAATTCCGGAAGAGTTTGAAACGGCTATCGATTTATTTGAAAAAGTATTGAAAAAACGTTTGGTTCCGCGTCGCGAAATTAATCGTCTGGTGGCGAAGATTAGGGATGATCATTATGGAATTTTTCGGGATGACAGTGATGACTCCAATCAAATATTTAAGGAGCTTCCGAACCTTGAAATTGTAGCAATGAAAGTGCGCGAAGGATCAGAAGTAATCGGTAAAACAATTAAAGAGATTCAGTTTCGGAAGGTTTACGATGTAACTTTAATTGCAGTGCTCCGGGAAGAAAAACTGATTGAGCACCCCGATGCAAAACAATGCCTGAAACAGAACGATATTGTTTATATCATGGGACGGGCAGAACAAATTTCGGCCGTGTTTGATGTTTTTGGGAAAGACGATCAATCGTAACCGAATAAAAAATCCCGGCTGCAAAAACCGGGATTTCCATTGATGTATGTGTTTGATTTAAACTATCAGCTTGTAACCTTTTCCATGAACGTTGATAATCTCAACTGAAGTTTCCTCTTTCAAATGCTTCCGAAGCTTCGTGATGTAAACATCCATGCTGCGGGCATTGAAATAGTTGTCGTCAATCCAGATTGTTTTCAGTGCAAAGTTACGTTCCAGAACTTTGTTTGCATTATTGCAAAGCAAACGTAAAAGCTCTGATTCTTTGGTGGTAAGCTTTACCTGTTCTTCTTTTTCCTCGTTGGTTAATATTTGCTTGCGCGGATCAAAAGTGAAACGCCCGAGTTTAAAGATCGTCTGTTCACTTCCTGAACTGTTTGAATCCTGCGTTGTCCGCCGGAGAATTGCTTCAATCCTGAAGATTAACTCTTCCATGCTGAATGGCTTGGTTATATAATCGTCGGCCCCGGTACGAAAGCCTTCCAATACATCCTCTTTCAGGTTTTTTGCCGAAAGAAAAATGATTGGAATATTTTGGTTGATCAGGCGAATGTCTCGTGCAAGCGAAATACCATCTTTTTTGGGCATCATAATGTCCAGCACACAAATGTTGTATTCGGCCTTTTTAAAGCCGGTATAGGCCAACTCTCCGTCGCCGAACAGGTCGGTTTCAAAGCCTTTGGCAATCAAATATTCTTTTAATAATAAGCCGAGGTTTTCATCGTCTTCGGCTAATAAAAGTTTTGCTTTTGTTTCCATCTTCTTTCAAATTAAGCGGGAAATAAAGAATAAATTTAGTTCCCTTATTTACAACACTTTCTACTTTGATTTTTCCCTGATGTGCATCAATAATTTTTTTGACGTAGCTGAGTCCTAGTCCAAAGCCTTTTACATCATGAACATTCCCGGTTGGAACACGGAAAAATCGTTCAAAAATTTGATCAATATGTTCTTTTGGAATTCCTATTCCATTATCTTTTACAGTAACCAACAGGTAGTTTCCTTTGTTTTCAGTTTTAAGTGAAATTTCAGGTTGCTCCTTGCTGTATTTAACAGCATTGTCTAATAAATTAAAAATTACATTGGTTACGTGTACCTCATCACCTTTAATCAGGTCTTGAGCTGCTATTAATTCAGCACTCAATTTCCCTCCTTTATTTTTTACACGCAACTCAAAGTTAAGAATTACGTTGCTAATTAGGTCATTAAAGTGAAATTCTTTAAACTTTAACTTCAATCGCCCTTCATTAAAGATGGCCATTTGAAGCACTTTTTCAACCTGGAAACTTAAACGTTTGCTTTCCTGTAAAATAACACTCGATATATGTTCAATTGTTTTCGGTGTGTTTGATACACTATTATCATGCAACATTTGGCTGGCCAGCGAGATTGTTGAGATCGGCGTTTTTAGCTCGTGGGTCATATTGTTGATGAAGTCGTTTTTGATGATTGACAATTTTTTTTGCTTCAGTATGATAAGGATCGTGTAGGCAAAGATAGCAATTAGCAAAAACGTCAGAATAGCTGTAGGTATAACCATAAAACCTGTTGCTTTCAGCAAGAACGTATCTCGTTTCGGGAAGTAAATCTTCAGATAGTTTGCTTTAGGATTTTCATCGTGCGGGAAGAGCACATCCCGATATTCTTTACGTTTATCCGGATTGTATCCGTTACTTCCAAAAACAAACTGTTCCTCTCCGAAAGGAAATGATTTGACTGCATATTTAAAGTCCAGGTCAATTCCGCTGGCTTTGAGTTCGCTATGGAGCAAATGTTCCAATTGCTGTTGGTCAATCCGTTCTTTTAAGGGCAGACTGGAGAAAAACTGCTGATTCATGATGTTCCGCCAAATGGCCACCCGTTCGTATTGGCGGCGTTCCCATTCCTGCATAATGTAGTTGTCGTAATCGTGAATCATATCGAATGCCGAAGGAAAATCGCCGGGTTGGCCTCTTTCATTCGATCCCACAGCAGTTGAATCCGAAAAGTTAACCGATAATTCCTCTCTGATGGAGCTTAATCCGTTACTTTTCGAGAATTCGCGGGCAAAACTGATAGCTTTCCGATTATTTTGACTTCCCAAATTTCCGCCGGTAATCGAATTCGGGAACAACGAGTTTCCCGAAGGATAATAGCCTGGCGCCAGGTTTGACATTTCCTTGCGTTCGAGGTTGTTAACAACTTGTTTTAGAACCCGGGAAACGGCTTGGTCGAATTGTTCCTCGCGGATATCAAAAGCTTTTTTTATGGAGTTGGATTGAACCAGAATCAGACTGGTCATAACCAAGGCCATTAATACAATTAGGCTTATGATGATCTTTTTGCTCATGGTAGCAAAGATAACTTTTTAAGATTGGTAGAAATCGCTACTTAACACAATTTAACACGGACTGAAAATCTGGCTGTTACCTCGTTTAAATGGTGCTTGAAATCGTTAACAGGCTTTAACATTTCTTTACAAGTCGGTACGTTGTGAATGGCTATCTTTGAAATGTGAAAAGCAATAAACAATTGTCTTTTTACGATTTGGGGTTTAACTGAGTTTTAACAAGGTGAATTTAGGTTTTGGTTTAGCGGGGTCAGAGGGCCCCGCTAATTTTTTATCAGTACCTAGTTAAAAGAGGCCTGATCTGTTTTTTTCAGATGCGTGATGGCTTGACGAGAGGCATTTTGTTGAGACTCTTTTTTCGAATTTCCTTCGCCTTTCCCAATTGATACTCCATCAGATGTAATGACAGTAATGAAGCTTGGGTTTTTGTTGTCTCCGGCCAAATGCTCTGTTGTTTCGAAATTAATTTCCTTTTTATTTTTTTGGCTCCACTCAATCAGCTGGCTTTTAAAGTTGGTATTGGTGTGTTGTACCTGATTTAAATCGACGTAAGTGGGAAGTATTTTCTTAATGATAAACTCCTTGGTGGCCTTATAGCCTTTGTCGAGATAAAGAGCCCCAATGATAGCTTCAAATGCATCGCCGTATATGTGGCTGTTTTCTGCCGTATTATTGGTATTCGACTTGATGTAGGTATTTAAACCGATCTGGTAGGTCAACTCGGTTAAGAAGCTTCGGTTAACCAACTTTGAACGCATTTGCGTTAAAAAACCTTCATCCTGGTTTGGAAAGCGGTTGTATAAAAATTCGGCAATAATAGAGCCTAAAATAGCATCCCCGAGGTATTCGAGCCGTTCATTATTGACATAGTTGCCCTGTGAATCAACCTTGGATGCCGATTTGTGAGTGAGAGCTGTCTCGTATAAGCTTATATTGCTGGGTGACAGTTCGAAAAGCGATTTTAAAAACAAATAAAACTCTTTTCGTTGAGATGAAAAGAGTTTTATTTTTTGTACGAATGATCGTATCACGTTATCAGTATTTCTTTAAAATTACTGAGGCATTGTGACCTCCGAAACCAAATGTGTTACTAAGAGCGTATTTTACTTCGCGTTCTTTTGCAACGTTGAAAGTGAAATCGAGTTTTGGATCGATCTCAGGATCATCGGTGAAATGGTTGATTGTTGGAGGGATAATTCCATTTTGCATAGCCAAAATTGAAGCAATGGCTTCAATTGCACCGGCAGCACCTAACAGGTGACCAGTCATCGACTTTGTGGAACTAATGCTTAAATTATAGGCGTGATCGCCAAAGCATGCTTGAATTGCTTTGGGTTCAGCAATATCTCCAAGAGGAGTTGAGGTACCGTGTACATTGATGTAGTCAATGTCTTCCGGCTTAATACCAGCATCTTCCAAGGCCCATTTCATAACCAAAGAAGCACCTTTACCTTCTGGATCAGGGGCAGTCATGTGGTAGGCGTCTGCTGACATCCCCCCGCCTACAAATTCAGCGTAAATTTTTGCTCCGCGGGCTTTGGCATGTTCGTACTCTTCAAAAATAAGAGCACCTGATCCTTCACCCATTACAAATCCATCGCGATCCTTATCGAAAGGACGTGATGCAGTTGCCGGATCATCATTACGTGTTGAAAGTGCACGCATCGAATTGAAACCTGCTAAACCAGCTTCGTTGATTGCTGCTTCCGAACCTCCTGTAATAAATACATCTGCTTTACCCATACGAATGTAATTGAAAGCTTCAATCATTGCGTGCGAGGCAGATGCACAAGCAGTTACAGTTGTGAAGTTCGGACCGCGGAAACCATAGCGGATAGACATTAATCCACCAGCTATGTTCGCAATCATTTTCGGAATAAAGTAAGGATTAAATTTAGGCCGAGACAGGTCGTATGCTTTTACTTCTTCGTAGAAAGTTTGCAAACCACCAATTCCTGCACCCCAAATTACACCTGCACGGTCTTTATTGAGCGTATCCAGATCAAGGCCTGAATCTTCAATAGCTTGTTGTGAGGCTGCAAATGCATAGAGTGTGTAAGGATCGTTTTTGCGAACCTCCTTTTTCTCAACGTAATCCGTTGGATCAAAGTTTTTCAACTCACATGCAAATTGAGTTTTGTGAAGTTCCACATCCATTCTGGTGATGCGACCACATCCACTAACTCCATTTTTAAGCCCTTCCCAATATTCCTGTACAGAATTACCAAGCGGGTTTACGGTTCCAAGTCCGGTAATAACTACCCGTTTAAATTCCATAAATTCTTGTTCTGATTTATTACTTTTTGTTTGCTTCGATGTGAGCGATAGCTTCACCTACAGTCGAGATCTTTTCAGCTTGGTCGTCTGGGATAGCCAAATCAAATTCTTTTTCGAATTCCATGATCAATTCTACAGTATCCAAAGAATCGGCACCTAGATCATTTGTGAATGAAGCTTCAGTGGTAACTTCGCTTTCGTCAACGCCCAATTTGTCGACAATAATTGCTTTTACTTTAGATGCAATGTCAGACATAGTTCTAATTTTAAGTTAATATTCAATTTTGTTTTTTAAAAAATCGGTGCAAAGTAATAAATTTACCCAAAATATTTCAAAATAAAATTGAAATAAATCGCTGGTTTTGCCCGCTAATAGCTTCTAGAGTAAGCTATAATTGAACAAGTTAGTCTAAAGTTCTAAAAATTAAAATTAAGACCTAAAAGTATGAAGAGAATTGCCATTTTTGCTTCAGGATCAGGCACTAATGCACAAAATATTATCGAGTATTTTAAAAATAGCCGGGATGTTGTAGTTGATTCGTTATGGTCTAATAATGAGGATGCTTATGCCCTTATTCGGGCTGAAAAGCTCGGTGTTGAAACATTCACCTTCGATCGGGATGAATTTTACCATAGCATCGATATACTCGAAGAGCTGAGCGACCGTAAAATTGATATGATTGTCCTGTCCGGTTTTCTTTGGCTGGTACCCTCGAGCCTTACAGCGGAGTTCACAACTGTTAATATTCATCCAGCCCTTTTGCCAAAGTATGGAGGTAAAGGCATGTATGGTAAGTATGTGCACGAGGCTGTTATTAATAATAAGGAGAAGGAAAGCGGTATTACCATTCATTACGTGAATGAGAAATACGACTCGGGAAGTATTATTTTTCAAGCTTCATGCGAAGTAAAGTCGGATGATAGTCCGGATTCGCTGGCTGCGCGTATTCATAAACTGGAGTATGAGCATTATCCGAAAGTGATTGAAGAATTGCTGCTAAAAGAGGAGGATAGTGAATAGATATTAGCTGTTTTTGTATCTTCAAACGAAACCTTTTAAAACAAAACCGATGGAAGATTTGGCTATTGGAACACGGGTGAAGCATTCCGTTTACGGCGAAGGGATTGTGAGTCGTTCTCACCTGACTATTTTCGAGATATTTTTTGAAAGAGGCGGAAAAATGGAACTGACCAAATATAACGCCGATCTTGAAATTATTAGTTCGCCGGAGCAGGAGCCACGTACTGGGTTAACGCTTAGCGAAGTTGAAAAAGCCTTGACTTATGTATTAGATAAGTACCAAGGAATAACATATGTCACAGAGCTTGCTGAGAAATGGAAGGGGGGAGTGCTTGAAATGAAACCGGCAAATTCGGATCTGCAAGCCAAGGAGCTGCCAATCGAGACTTTCTTTCATAAAATTGTGATGTTGCGGGATCGCCTGCGGGTGTTAGAGCAAAATATAAACAGTCATCCCAAGTTGGATGATCAGGATAAGGTGCAAATACAGCAATATATTACCAGGGCTTATGGAAGCCTGACAACCTTTAATGTTCTGTTTGCCAATAAAGATGACTATTTTAAAGGTCAATCGAAGTAAAATAAAGATATTGGAATAATACAGGAAAGCAGGCCATACGACCGGCTTTTTTGTGCTTTGTCAGCAGGTCGATGCTCGAATTCGCTTGATAAACTGACTTTTGTCTTCATTTTGAATGAAAAAGAATGCAGAACTTTGCAGCAAATATTCATCTATGGTAAAAACAGTATCATCGGATTTTATAAAGGGCCTGCCAAAGGCCGAATTACATGTTCATATTGAGGGAACATTAGAACCCGAGTTATTATTTGAATTGGCTAAGCGGAACCAAATTCAATTAAAATACCCAACGGTTGAAGCATTGAAGGAGGCTTATTCGTTCACGAAGCTTCAGGATTTCCTGGATATTTATTATGCCGGAGCAAATGTGCTTCAAACCGAGCAGGATTTTTATGACCTGACTTGGGCTTATTTGGAAAAAGCAAAGGCAGATGGTATTGCTCATGCTGAGATCTTTTTTGATCCGCAAACGCATACTGCTCGTGGCATTCAGTTTGAAACAGTATTTAATGGTATTAGCCGGGCATTGAAAGCAGGGGAAGAACAATTGGGAATTTCCACTAAACTGATCATGTGCTTCCTTCGACACTTGGTTGAATTGTCGGCATTTCATACACTGGAGCAGGCTTTGCCATATAAAGATCAGATTGTTGCTATCGGTTTGGATTCATCGGAACGAGGTAATCCTCCATCAAAATTTGCCGATGTGTTTGCAAAAGCCCGTAAGGAAGGATTTAACCTGGTGGCACACGCCGGCGAAGAAGGTACTGAAGATTATGTGCGTGAAGCGATTGATTTGCTAAAGGTCGATCGGATTGATCATGGTAATGCTTCGATTAATGATGATCATTTATTAAATGAATTGAATGAACGGCAAATTCCCCTTACACTTTGTCCGTTATCGAACAAAGCCTTGCAGGTTATTAGCCATATGGAAGAGCATCCCTTAAAGAAGATGTTGCATAAAGGCTTGGTGGTGACTGTTAATTCAGACGATCCGGCTTATTTTGGTGGTTATATCAATGAAAACTTGATGGCTGTTGCCGATTCTTTATTGCTCAATAAAGATGAGTTAGCCCAGTTGGCAAAAAATTCGTTTGCCGGAAGTTTTCTGAGTGTTGAGGAGAAACAAAAACATATTGAAATGATTGACCAGTATTGCGCTCAAAACGCATAACGGTTGAAAACTTACAATAAAAGGAGGTTCATGTGAGCCTCCCTTTTTCTTTTGTATCATGTCTTTATCGAAAATTGTCCTCTTTCTGTGCTATTGTTCGGGAACTTTAGTGAATGCAGTTGATTTCTGTGCAACGCCATTTACATAGGTGCTTAAAACATATTTTCCCGGCATTAAACGACTTAAATCCAATTTTATGTCGTCATTTTCAATACCGTTGAATTCATGTACTTCTACGTATTTCCCATCTTTGGTAATTAATAAACGGAGCTTAAATGTTTTGTGCGAGCTAATGTAAACTGTCGCAAAATTACTGATTGTCTTCGGGAAAAGGTCAATCTCAATTGGTTGGTTGATCGTATCTGGCTTAGCCGTATTATCCGCCTTAAAGGCATAGAAAATGCCATTACCACAATCGCCGTTGAAAAGATGAATTTGATTACCCTCTTTGTCTTTTAGGCGAAGTCGGCCGTATCCGGCAGTTTCTTTTGCCCAAAAAGATAGTCCGTCACCAGCTGTATCTACGAGCTGCAGTAAATAATTGCCTTCCGGTAATTTTAATGTGTCAATGTAGGTTGTTGTAGCCTCCAGCTCATCCGGTGTTTTCGAATAAATGGTGTCGTATGAACTATTAATAATGTAAAGCCAGTTGTCTTTAGGGCTGTTGTTTGTCAAAAAATCAACAACAAATGTCGAAGGGATAGAGGGGACGCTTTCAAAAAAGGTGTCCATATTGTTGTCGTTATCCCATTCGTCGTCAACACCATTGGGGCTATTGAGGGTTACGGCAAATGTATTTGTTCCCTTTTGAGCATCGATTTCTCCGGGAAGGGTAATGATTGCACTTTCATCGAAGCCCAGTTCCCCTGTCCAGTTAAATATTTTTTCTTTAAAGCCAACCGTTTTGTAAACGATCTCCAAGCTGGTTAAATCTTGACTTCCGAGGTTTTTGATTTTGATGATCGGGCTAAAACCTCTTGGG
>NZ_JBZQJF010000138.1:0-9896 GCF_059905295.1 Mangrovibacterium sp. | reverse complement strand
GCAAAGCGAAGCCATCTCTCGATCCAGCGCACCAAAACAGATCGCTTCGTCCTTCGTCCTACCAATGACAGATTTAATGATTGATGGATTGAAGAGCTACAAGAAAGTGATCAGTCGCACGGGGCAGTAACTCGAAACTCAAAAACCGAAACTTTGTGAATTGCGCTTTCTTACTTCTACATTCCGTATTGGTTATTCGATATTCTACATTTCAAGGATTGCGTCCTACCAATGACAGATTTTATAATAACTGTCATTTCCGCATTATGCCCCATTTATTTGGGGTAAATACTCGCGATGACGACAACTTCGGGCCTTTGGCGCTACTCCCCAACGCTGTCAGAACCTTCGGATGCTGACAGGTTTCACCAACTTGCAGCTTGCAGCTAATAACTTGCAGCCTACCTGCTACTAAACTCACGACTCGTGTCTCACGACTACTTCAGCGCATTATACAAAATCTCTACCGGGTGGAGTGCTTCGTGTCCTGTTCCTTCCAGAATATGATGGCGGCACGAGGTTCCCGGGGCAGCGATAATTTCTTTGGGTAAAGCTTCGCGTACGGCCGGGAAAAGAACCATTTCTCCAATCTTCAGACTAAGCTCGTAATGTTCCTTTTCGTAGCCAAATGATCCGGCCATCCCACAGCACCCGCTTTTGATTTCCGACACTTTATAGTTCGATGGAATCTCCAGCATGCGTCGCGTTGGTGCAGTCGAGGCAATCGCTTTTTGTTGACAATGGCCATGTAGCTTAATATCAACTTTATTTAAGGTAAAGCGATGCTTGTCTATTTTGCCTTTCTCATCCTGTTGGGCTAAGAACTCATCGATGAGCAAGGTATTTTGGGCCAATGCCCGGGCTTTTTCTTTTAGATCCCCCTCCAGCAGATCCGGATATTCGTCGCGGAAGGTCAGCAGGGCAGAAGGCTCGATTCCAACCAGCGGTGTTTTTTCCGAGATTAGGCCGGACAGCATTTCAACATTCTCGCGGGCTATCTCTTTTGCCTTTTTGACCAACCCTTTCGACAGGAAGGTGCGTCCGCTTTCGTGGTGTTTGGGGATTACCACTTCGTAGCCCAGTTTGTTGAGCAGCAGAATTGTTTTGATACCTATGTCGCTTTCATTTTCATTGGTAAACTCATCGGCAAAAAGGTATACTTTCCCGAGACTTTGTCCGTTTATTTCGGTTGGCTTGTGGTACCATTTGCGCAAGCTTTGTTTAGCCAGTTGCGGTACTTGCCGCTCGGGAGCAAAACCAATGAGCTTTTTAAACCAGCTGGCGTTACTTACCTTATTCGTGATTGGGCGAAATGTGCGGCCCAACTTGTAGAGGCGCGGCATGTAAGCAATCAGCTTTGAACGAAGCGGGACACCATGTGCCTCGTAATAATGTTGCAGGAATTCGGCTTTAAATTTGGCCATGTCCACATTCGACGGACATTCGGCTTTGCAAGCCTTACACGACAGGCAAAGGTCCATTACCTGGTAAATCTCTTCGTGATCGAAAGGATTGGCTTTATCCGATCGGGTCAAAAATTCGCGGAGTACATTGGCCCGGGCCCGGGTGGTTTTATCTTCGTCTTTGGTCGCCATGAAGGTTGGACACATGGTTCCGCCAATCAACACACTTTTACGACAGTCGGCCGATCCGTTGCAACGCTCAATAGCTTGCAACATATTTTCACCCATCTTGAATTCCAATGTCGTTTTAACCGTGCGTTGCTGGCCGGCAATAAAGCGCAGGTTCTCGGTGATGGGTGGTGTATCGATAATTTTTCCGGGATTGAGGATGTTATCCGGATCCCAGGTTTTCTTCAGTTTTTTGATGAGCTTATAGTTGTGATCACCCAGCATGAAGGGGATAAATTCACCCCGCAGACGACCATCTCCATGTTCACCACTTAACGATCCGCGGTATTTTTTGACCAGTGCTGCAATTTCTTTCGCAATGGTATGGTAGAGCTCCACATCGTTTTCATCCTTCAGGTTTAACAAGGGACGAAGGTGAATTTCGCCGGTGGCAATGTGGGCATACTTCACACAACTCAGACCATACTTTTCGAGCACTTTGTCGAGTTCGTCCATATAGTCGGGCAGATATTCCGGGGCAATGGCGGTATCTTCAATAACCGTTGTACTGCGTTTGTCACCAGGAATGTTGGACAGAACGCCCAAACCGGCCGTACGCAATGCCCAAACTTTTTTGATATTGTCGTCGCCTTGTACCAGGGGAAAATGATAGCCCACACCTTCAATGCGGCAATCGGCTTCCAGGTCGGCTGCTTTCTGAAGTAATTCTTCCAGGGTGTCGCAGGCCAGTTCAATCATCAGCATGGCAGCAGGATCGCCGGAAATAAAGAAGCGGTTTTTACGCTGTTCAATATTTTCCTTGGTGCAGTTCATGATGATGTCGTCCATCAGCTCAATGGCTGTTGGTTGATGCTTCAGGGCGATCAGGTTGCCGCGGTAAGCTTCTTTTAAACTGGCAAAGTGGGCACAAACCAAACCTCGGTGCGATGGTGGTAACGGAATCAGGTTCAACTTTAGTTTGGTTGAAAATGCCAGGGTTCCTTCACTGCCTGCCAGAAGCTTGCATACGTTTAGCTTTTCGCCGTTCCCGGTAAAAGGATCGGTTTCCAGCAGTACATCGATCGCATAGCCGTTATTGCGGCGTTTTACTTTGGGATCCGGAAATTCCTGTCGTATCTGTTCCTGGTTGTGCTCGCTCGAAAGCGTCTCGTAAATATTTTGGTAAATGCGGGTTTCCAAAAGTGCAGGATCACCCTCGCATTTAGCTTGAAATTCCTCGCTTGTTAAGGCTTTAAATGTAACTGTTGAACCATCGGAAAGGATGCATTCAGCTTCCAACAAGTGATCGCGGGCACTACCGTAAACCAGTGAGTGCAGCCCGCACGAATTGTTACCTACCATCCCGCCGATACAGCAACGATTGGCTGTAGAGGTTTCAGGTCCAAACTGCAGGCCGTGAGGTGCCAGAAACTGGTTCAGCTCCGCCAGGTTTACCCCGGGTTGAACCCATACCCATTGTTCCTCTTTGTTGAACTCCAGGATTTGGTTCATATACTTGGAGATGTCGACAATGATACCCGGACCAACAACCTGGCCGGCTAAGGAGGTTCCCGCTGCCCTTGGGATGACAGAAGTCCCGTTTTCACGGGCAAAGGCAATGATCTCCCGGATATCGGCTTCATCTTTGGGCTTGCATACCGCTTCCGGAATTTCCCGGTACGACGAAGCATCGGTTGCATAAATTACACGCTGTACGTTTTCTGTAAAGAGATCCCCGTGGAGCTTTTCTTTCAGAATATGGAAGGTTTCAACTTGAATCATGGTATATGAGCGTAAAACAAAACAAAAGTAACCAATTAATTTCTGCTTTGCCGAGCTATACTAAATAATAATAGGGGGGCGAAAGTTTAAGAAAAATTAATATTGCAAGGCATTTTGGCGGAATTCGGTATATAGTAGTACAATCGATTGCACAAAGTTCGAACATTTCACCCAAAAATTGGATAAATCTACCTCAATTTGGCCTTCTAATCCAATTAAAAGGGTTTGGTGGGCTTTGGGCTCCGTTTATTTTCCTTATTTTTGCATACGGTAGAATTCAGCCTGAAAGATTCAACTAAAGACTGACCCGTTTTTTGAAATTGTACCCCCTTAGATCATTTTTTATGAAGCCTGAAATGACTTTTTTAGAAAAGGTTTACCGGGATAAGATTTATTAACTAAGAAGGTATTATAAAAATTAGCTCTATACAAATGAAACTACTTGAACGTGTCATTAAAAATGCTCAGGAGTATCAAAAAAGAATCGTTCTTCCGGAAGGATCAGAACCTCGTACTCTGAGAGCCTCAGAAATTATTCTTAAAGAAAATATTGCACGGATTATTCTGTTGGGAAACCCGGCAGAAATCGCCAAAGTTGCCGATGAAATCGGTGTTAACATCAAAGGCGCCGTTATTGTGGACCCAAAAACAGACAGCCGTCGTGACGCTTATGCTGATATGATGGTTGAGATTCGTAAATCAAAAGGATTAGCAAAAGAGAAAGCATTGGCTATGCTGAACGATCCGTTGGTTTTTGCACCAATGATGATCAAAGCTGGTGATGCTGACGGTGAAGTTGCCGGTGCAATCAATGCAACAGGCGATGTTCTTCGTCCTGCTTTCCAGTTTGTAAAAACATTACCGGGTGTTAGCGTTGTATCAGGTGCGTTTATCATGTTTGTAAACGATCCTCACTTCGGACACGACGGAATTCTGATGTTTGCCGACTGTGCAGTAATGCCGGATCCGGATGAAAAGCAGCTGGCCGAGATTGCTGTTACAACAGCAAAAACAGCTAAAGCAATTGTGGGTATGGAACCACGCATCGCTATGTTGAGCTTCTCAACTAAAGGAAGTGCCCAACATCCATTGGTTGACAAAGTTGCCAATGCAACTAAGTTGGCTAAGGAAATGGATGGCAGCCTGAAAATTGATGGCGAAATGCAATTGGATGCTGCTTTGATGCCTGAAGTTGCTAAACTGAAAGCTCCGGACAGCGAAGTTGCCGGACGTGCGAATGTATTGGTATTCCCGGGACTGGAAGCTGCCAATATTGGCTATAAACTGGTGCAACGCCTGGCTGGTGCTGAAGCTATCGGGCCAATCCTGCAAGGTATGGCAGCACCAATCAACGACCTGTCGAGAGGTTGTTCAGCGAGTGATATTGTAAACTTGGTTGCCATCACCTGTAATCAGGCAGCGGCTTTTGAAAAATAAGAAATATGGCGAGCGACACTATTTATGAAGCCATTGAAGAATTTGGCTTAATCAAAAAGGAAAAATCGAGAACCCTGTTTTCAAAAATTGGTATTGTTGGTTGCGGTATTGTTGGTCAAAACCTTGCCCGCGTTGCCAGTTTTTACGGGATCGAAGTTGTATTCATCGAAGTAAGCGAAGAAAAAATTCGCGAAGCTTACCGCAATATTGAAAAAGTTCTTGATCAGCGTATCGAGCACTGGGGGTTAACTTCAGGCGAGAAAAGAGCGATCTTATCTCGTATCAAAGGATCGCTGGATTATAAAGATTTATCAGGTTGCGACTTTGTTGTTGAAGCCATTCGTGCTGTAGACCGTGGTGGTAAACTGAAAGAACGTAAAGCGATTTTCAAGAAAATTGAACAGGTTGTTGATCAGGATTGTATCATTGCAACCAATTCAACTACGATTGTTATCACTGAGCTTTCTTCAGAACTGGAACACAAAGAACGTTGTGTGAGCATCCACTTCCTGATTGCTTCATCAGAAGCGAAAATGGTTGAAGTTGTGAAAGGTCTTTACACTTCAGAAGAAGCTTACGCTAAAGTTTGCAAATTCGTTCAATTGATTAATCGCAAGGTGATTCCTGTAGAAGAATCAGCTGGCTTGATTGCAGTACGGATGTTTGTAGTTGTATTGAATGAAGCTTGCGAGATGTTGATGGAAGGCATTTCGACTATTGAAAATATCGACCAGACTATGCGTATCGGTTTTGGTATGCGTATTAGTCCGTTTGAGATGGCTGATAAAATGGGATTGGACAAAATCGTTCGTTGGATGGATAACATTTACAACGAATTCGGTGATGTTCGTTACAAACCGTCTCCTTATATCAAACGCTTAGTGCGTGCCAAACAACTGGGAGAAGTTACCGGAAAAGGTTTTTACGATTACGATGAGGACGGAAACCGGATCAAGTCAACAGATCAAAAATGCTAAAAAATCAATTGAAATGAAGGTTTTAGTACTAAACTGCGGAAGTAGTTCAATCAAATATCAGCTTTTCAATATGGCCGATCGTCATGTGATCGCAAAAGGTGGAATTGAAAAGCTAGGAATGAAAGGTTCATTCCTGAAACATAAAACAGAAGATGGACAATCAATCGTTTTCGAGGGTGAAATCCTTGATCACAAAGCAGGTGTCGAATATGTATTGGGTGTCCTGACCAGTGAAAAATACGGTTGTTTAAAAACCTTGAATGAAATTGATGCTGTCGGTCACCGTGTTGTGCATGGTGGGGAGTATTTCAGTTCAAGTGAATTCGTTACTGATGAGGTAATCGATGCGTTGGTTAAATGTACCGACCTGGCTCCTCTGCATAACCCGCCAAACATTAAAGGTATTGAAGCGATGGAAGAGCTAATCCCGGGAATTCCCCAGGTAGGTGTATTCGATACAGCTTTCCACCAAACCATGGATCCGAAGGCTTTCATGTACGGAATTCCTTATGTGCTTTACAAGAAATACGGAATTCGTCGTTACGGCTTCCACGGAACCAGCCACCGCTACGTATCGAAACGTGCTTGCGAAATGCTGGGTATCGATTACAACAAGTCTAAAGTTATTTCGTGTCACTTGGGTAACGGTGCGTCAATTGCTGCTGTTCAAAACGGTAAATCGGTTGATACTACCATGGGATTCACTCCGCTTGAAGGTTTGATCATGGGAACCCGCTCCGGAGATTTGGACGTAGGTGCAGCGACTTTCATTATGGAGAAAGAAGATATTGGCTTAAAAACCCTGAATACACTGTTGAACAAACATAGTGGTATGCTTGGATTAACTGGTATTTCTTCGGATATGCGTGAAATTAGAGAAGCTTCATTGCAAGGTAATGAAAAGGCCCTGGAAGCTCTCGATATTTACTGCTATAAGATCAAGAAATTCATCGGATCATATATCGCTGGCATGGGTGGAGCCGATATTGTTTTATTCACTGGTGGTATTGGTGAATTTGCAACTTATGTGCGCGAGAAAGTTTGCTCGGATATGGAATTTATGGGTATCGAACTTGATACTGCTGTAAATGATAAAACTTACGGCGACGAAGGAGTGATCAGTAAAGAAGGCTCTCGTGTTAAAGTGATGGTCGTTCCAACTGATGAAGAGTTGATGATCGCTATGGATACTGAAAAAATCGTTGCTGATAAAGTGAAAGCTTAATGCTGCGATTACTTATAGCTTGAAATAAATAATAAAAGCTGTTATTATATTTTAAAATCCGATACTTTCGAGTGTCGGATTTTTTGTTTTATAGCAGTTCGGTACGCTGTAAAGTATGCGAAATGATTGAGATTAATACGAAATGAAGTGTTAACTTAATTGGCAAAAATACGGTGTCTATGATTACGAAACTTGAAGATTTGCTCAAAGCGGCTCAATCCGGTAAACGCCGGAAAATGGTTTTGGTAAACGGAGTCGATGAACATAGCCTTGCTGCGGCCTCCATGGCTGTCGATTTAGGATTGGTTGAGGTGTTGGTTACCGGCGATAAAAAACAGATTTCCGATATTTGTGCCCGGCTTGTAATTCCCGAAGATCGTTTCGGGATTATTCATGCTGCAAGCGAAGAACAAGCCGCTCGCCTGGCCCTCGAGTTAATTGCCGAGCTAAAGGCTGACTGTTTGATGAAGGGGTTGATTAGCACCGATAAGTACATGCGGGCCTTGTTGAATAAAGAATATGAGATGATTGGCCCCAAAGGTGTATTAAGCCATATCACCGTTTTTGAAAATCCGAACTATCACAAGCTGCTTTTTGTGAGTGATGTTGCCATTATTCCTTATCCCGATTTGAAGCAGAAGGAGGTTATGATCGGGTATTTAATTCAAACAGCTCAAAAGTTTGGTGTTGAAAATCCTAAAGTTGCGCTGATTGCTGCAACAGAACAGGTTCTTCCTTCAATTCCAGCCTGTGTTGAAGCGGCTATGCTCTCCAAAATGGCTGATCGTGGTCAGATCCCAGGAGGAATTGTTGATGGACCGATGGGATTGGATGTTGCAATAGATCAGGAATCAGCAGCTATTAAAAAGGTAAACTCTCCTGTTGCCGGTGATGCTGACTGCTTGCTCTTTCCCAACATTGATGCAGGAAATGTGTTCTATAAAATGGGGGCCAAATTATGCGATTCGAATCAGGCAGCTGTTGTTGTTGGCGCTAAAGTACCGGCAGTGCTGTCATCGCGCGGAGATAGTGTTCAAACCAAATTAAATTCCATTGCCTTGGCTGCTTTGTTGAGCTAAAGTAGGCCTGATTGAAGCTATTGGCGCCATGAAATCAGGACTCAGCTGATGCTGGTTGTCCGATTAAGTATTTAAATTCAATGAAAGAACACCTTATATTAGCGATTAATCCGGGGTCAACATCGACCAAGTTTGCAGTTTATGCCGATGAAACCTGTATTTTAAATCAGACGCTTCGCCATTCGGTGGACGAGCTTTCAGCTTATGCCGATATTATTGACCAGTTTGGTTATCGCAAGGGAATGATTATCGATGCTTTAGTTGAAGATAAAATCGATATCGACCGAATCAAGCACATCATTGGCCGCGGTGGATTGACTTATCCGCTTGAGTCGGGGGTTTACCGGGTTGACCAGCTGATGCTGCAGCATTCTCGCGAAGGTGTTTACGGCAAGCATGCGAGTAACCTGGGACCCATTATTGCTGATTATATTGCTTCCCAAATTCCCGGAGCGCATGCTTATATTGCCGATCCTGTTGTGACCGATGAACTGGAGCCGATTGCCCGGGTAACCGGTCATCCCCAATTTGTGAAACGATCTATTTTTCACGCTTTAAATCAAAAAGCAACAGCGAGGTTACATGCCCGCAAAACCGGGACGCATTACGAGACTTCCCGGCTGATTGTCGTTCATTTGGGTGGTGGGGTTTCGGTTGGTGCCCATTTGAACGGACGTGTGGTTGATGTGAATAATGCGCTGGATGGTGACGGGCCTTTTAGCCCCGAACGGAGTGGCGGACTTCCGGTGGGGCAGTTAATCGATCTGTGTTTTAGCAGACGTTATTCAAAGGATGAAATATACCGCATGGTTGTGGGGGAGGGAGGTTATGTCGCCTACCTTGGAACCAACAATGCCCTGGACGTTCGAAAACGGGCAGAAGCAGGCGATTTGCAGGCTATATTCATTGAACAGGCTTTGGCTTACCAGGTAGCCAAATGTATTGGTGAAATGGCTGCTGTGCTGGCAGGTAATGTGGATGCGATTTTGTTAACCGGAGGAATGGCCTACAATGAAGTTTTGACCTCTTTAATCACCGAGCGCGTTGCTTTCGTTGCTCCGATCTTTATCTATCCAGGTGAGGACGAATTGGCTGCTCTGGCCATGAATGCGCTGATGGTTGCCCGGGGTGAATTAGTCTCTAAAAAGTATAATCCCAAGATGGATTAGTTTCGAAAACACCCGCTCTATTTTTGATTCTTTGCCCGATTAAACAGAAGATATTGTTATCTTTCCATTGCTAAAACTACTTTCATATGAGTGCTTATCTCTTTGTGATCAGCCTTTGTGTTGTTATCATCATTTCATTCCTATTTAATGTTATTGCGCGCAAAACGAATATTCCCAGCGTTCTGCTTTTAATCTTCCTGGGCATGGGCTTGCGGCAATTATTAAACTATGTCGGCATTCAACCCGAATATTTTAATACCCTGGAGGTCCTTGGAATTGTAGGCTTGATTATGATTGTGCTGGAAGCAGCTCTTGATTTACAGCTTAGCAGGGAGAAGTGGCCGATCATTTGGAAATCGCTGGTTATTGCTTTGTTGTCGCTGGTGTTCTCCAGTTTATTGATCGCTGGTGTCATCCAGTTTTTTATCCAGAATATGGGCTTTCTACCGGCCTTGATTTATGCTATTCCGTTTTCAATAATGAGTAGTGCGATCATTATTCCCAGTGTGAATAACCTGGGAAAGTACAAGCGTGAATTTATGATTTATGAAAGTACTTTTTCAGACATTCTGGGTATCATGTTCTTCTATTTTCTGATTGAAAACTTCAACCTGGACGATGCCGGTACAGTTGCGTTGGTACTGAGCGGAAATATC
>NZ_JBZQJF010000137.1:0-4441 GCF_059905295.1 Mangrovibacterium sp. | reverse complement strand
TTACCTTTTTTCTTTGCCGCAGGCTGGCGGAAGGATCAGTATGAACACTGGCACCCTTTAACAGTCGAGCGTGCCGAGGTTGTAAGAAGATTAGCGGTTGATTTTGATGCTGTTCTGATTGATTACCCGGTCCTGTTTGAAGAAGCACAAAAGCGGGCGCCCATTGATTACTGGATTTGGGATGGCGTGCACCCGCGGGTGTTTGGACATGAGCTGATGGCCCGGGAATGGATTAAGCAGGTGAGTGATCGACTGGAATTCTTGAAAGTATATGATTACTGATTGATCTAAGTATGCTGTGTCGTGATGCTTATTTGAAATTGACCTTCTGATTTGAAAAAGCCTCCGGCTTAAATTGATTTACATCCTGTTCTCTGTAGGATGGGGATTGGAATTTGTAAAAGCCGCATGAGAGAGGGATAAATCGGTAATCTGTTTTTAACACGGTAAAGACAGGATTTATAAATACTCCTGGCCGTTGGAAGATGATAAAGGCAAGAAATACAAATGCTGACGCTTATTCGAAGCTGGTAAGAGGAAGATGTATAAATGCTGATGCTTATTCGAACTTGGTAAGAGCAAGATGTATAAATACTGATGCTTATTCAAACCTGGTAAGAACAAGAAGTATAAATACTGATGGCTATTCGAACTTGGTAAGAGCAAGAAGTATAAATGCCGGAGCTCCATTGTTCTTGTATTTCAGTGTTTTGTAAAATACGAATCATAATGGTGTGATTTGAGGTTTTTATCGGAATTTGTCAGATTTGATGAAAAGGAGCGTCTAAAGCTAAGCCCCGGAAAAAGCTTGTTTATCTATTAAATAAACACAAGCATTAGCCGGGGCTTAAGTTTTATAGTTTGCTTACCGACCGTTTGTTTACCGTCGGCTGCGTTTTTCTGTTTGTTGGAATTCAAACTACTAGTTTGCTCGCGAAAAATGGATTTTACTAATCGTTTTGTATTCCGGGCTTGATGCGCCAAATACAGATTTCACATAGTTTTTTACCATTGCTGCGATATCGCAAACACCCGTGTTTTCCGCATAAAGAACTTTATTGCGCTCGATACGGGCTGAGTCGAGTGGTATTTCGACCAGGGTTGCGGCTGTGTTTTTTTCATCTATATCCGTGTACATCGTCCGTAATGATTCGGTGGTTAGTTCGACTTCATTCGGGGTGTATTGCTCAATTGTTGCCAGGAGATTAATCAGTTTGTCGAAATTATCGAGGCGACTGTCAAAGCTCATTCGCGATGTTGAATGATGCTTCGTATCGGTGGTATCGGTTGATTCGACTGTTGAATCGGTTACAACACGTTTGTGGTCTCCTCTTATTTTCTTTACCAGTGTCTGGGCATTTTCCACCAGTTGTTTGGGGGCACCGCAGGCTTTAAGTGCATTTAAAATGCGGGTGGTAAGGCCGGAGAGTGGTTTGTAGGCTTCTTCGCGGTTTGTGATGGCTGGTTTGCTATCGGCCATGCATTTGTTTACCAATTTGACCGCTGCTTCGGCATTTACACATAGATTTGCCAGCGAAGAGATCTGAATTTTCTCGTTGGAAGGATTATATGTTTCGCCCATTCCTCTTACAACTGCCAAGACCGTTTTTATATTAGACGCATTTTTGGCATGTCCTTTTTCGGAAACACTTTTCATAAGCTTTCAATTTTGAATTATTACTGTCCTTTATCGTTAACAAAGTTACGATAAGTAAACGGTATGGACTCTGGTCTTTGCTTATGTTTTGGAGCATGTTTAGGTCATTAAATGAGTTGGTTAAGAGAAATTTGTGTAAGAAATAACTATTGTTTTTATTCTTTTTTATTTGTATTTGCTTTTTTTTAATTCCAAGTTCCAAGTTCCAAGTTTCGAGTTTCGAGTTTCGAGTCAACCCGATAACTTTTGAGGAGAAGGACAAGTGGCTATTCACGAAATCTTATACTTCCATACTTGTAGGTGATCCTCGGGAATCAGGTTTGTTTTCCGTGAAAGTCTCTTCTTTAGATTTTTCAGTGAATGGTCTTTCACTTCTAATTTGTACAAGGAAGGTTATTTTGTCCTATCGGACGGATTTTACTTTTTGGCTTGAACCAAAAAGGTAAACAAAAAGTTCAAGGCTGATTTTTATCTTCAGGTGTCAGCTCCTGAAAGCTAAGTTCGTCCGGGTGATCTCCTTCTGTCGTCGGAGCTTCCCGGCTTCACTAAGCCTCCGGTTCGCTTTCAACCATCGATAAAAAGTAGGCCAAAAGCGCTTCGAGCTTTCTTTCTCATTTAACCTCAAGGAAGTTCGGTCCTTGTTACTTTTCTTGCTGTGGGTGATCATGTTTGTTTCCTCTTTTGTTCGCCTGGTTGTTAATGCCAAGTACCGGGATTAATTTTTATTGCTATGCATTACAAAAGTCCGCCGGCCAATGTGAATTGGTTTAATGAGTAGACTATTATTCAATTTTTTGAGTTTAATAAAATAGTGACCCCAAACCAGACCTATATGAAAATTAGTTTAGTTGCACTTATTATTGCCACCCTGTTATCTTGCTCACCAATGAAAGAACATGCCGATCTTATCGTAACCAATGCCAAAGTATACACCGTAAACAACAAGTTTGATGTCAATGAGAGCTTTGTTGTGAATAATGGAAAGTTCGTTGCTGTCGGAAATGCGGACGAGCTTACTCAATTGTACCAGGCAGACACTGTAATTGATCTGCAGGGAAAAACTGTTTATCCGGGATTTTACGATGCTCATTGCCACTTTTACAGTTATGGACTGGAGCGGCAGATGGCCAATTTGGTCGGTACTAAATCGTTTGATGACGTGTTGGAGCGGGTGAAACAACATGCTGAAAGTCATCCCTCGGAATGGATACAGGGAGGAGGTTGGGATCAAAATGACTGGGAGATTCAAGAATTTCCAACGAAGGAAAAGCTGGACCAGGCGTTTCCGAACCGACCAGTTGTACTATCGCGGATTGATGGGCATGCGATACTTGTGAATTCTGAAGCCTTAAAAAGAGCCGGGATAACCGAAAAATCTGAGCTTGACGGTGGAAAGTTTGTTAAAAAAGATGGCCGGTTAACAGGTGTGTTAATTGATCAGGCCATGGAGTTGGTTTGGAAGGTAATGCCCAAACCGGATGTGAAAGTTAACACGAAGGCATTGCTTGAAGCGCAAAAGGACTGCTTTGCTGTTGGGTTGACAACGGTTGATGATGCCGGTCTTTCCAATGAAATTGTGATGCTTATTGATACCCTGCAAAAGTCAGATTCCTTAAAGATGCGTATTTATGCCATGTTAACTCCCTCGGATGAAAACCTGGAGCAATTTGTCAAAAAAGGTCACTATAAGACCGATTATTTGAATGTTCGCTCCATCAAATTATATGCTGACGGGGCTTTAGGTTCGCGAGGTGCATGTTTGTTACAAGCTTATTCGGATGATCCGGGCAACTATGGCTTAATGGTATCGACGCCGGAAGAATTACGGAAATTTTGTAAGCTTGCTTTTGAAAATAACTACCAGGTCAATACCCACGCCATTGGCGATTCGGCCAATCGTGTCATGCTTACGATGTATGGCGAATTTTTAAAAGGTGCAAACGACAGGCGATGGCGGATTGAGCATGCGCAGGTTGTGGCTCCCAACGACTTCAGTTTGTTTAAAAAATACGCCATTATTCCATCGGTGCAACCAACACATGCTACTTCGGATATGTATTGGGCCGGGGAAAGACTGGGCGAGGAACGGGTGAAATATGCCTATGCCTACAAAACCTTAATGGAGCAAAATGGGTGGTTAGCTGACGGCAGCGATTTTCCGGTTGAGAACATCAACCCCTTGTATGGTTTTTATGCTGCTGTTGCACGGATGGACTTCGATTATTATCCCAAAGGAGGCTTTCAAATGGAAAATTCGCTGACCCGTGAGCAGGCGTTAAAGGCCATGACGATCTGGGCTGCAAAATCCAACTTTGAGGAAAATGAGAAAGGGAGTATTGAGCCCGGAAAATTTGCCGACTTCGTGGTGCTTGACCAGGATATTATGCAAATTGATGTGAAAGAAGTTCCCAAAGTGAACGTGTTAGAGACTTTTGTCGGTGGTGAAAAGGTCTATTCTCAACGATGACATCTTTTACTGTGAAAGTCCCTTCTGAGTTTCGAGTTTCAAGTTCCAAGACAACCCGACAACTTCAGATAACAATGAAAACCTGATGTCCGGAAAACTTTCCACTTTCATCCCTGTTGGTGATTCGCCGGAATCATGAATGTTTTCTATAAAAGTCTTTTTCAAGATGCGTTGAAGAGGATCGATTCTGCTCCAATACATTTCCGCTAGCCTTACCAGGCGGGTTTTCATCTTTGGCTTGCCCCAAAGACGAAACAGAAAACGCAAGGCTGATTTTTATCTTCAGGTATCAGCTCCTGAAAGCTAAGTTCAGCCGG
>NZ_JBZQJF010000136.1:0-3669 GCF_059905295.1 Mangrovibacterium sp. | reverse complement strand
ATGACTTTCGCCATATTCATCCACCCGGTAACTTTTTGATCTTTTATCCCGACGACCATCAGGCATGTAACTATAATATTCATAGATCAAAACTTTTTCACCATGAGGTAAAGGGATTGTTCTTGCAGGCAATCCCAGTCTTGCCTCAACCGTGTTCTCTTTTTCCGTAATAAGGGCATAACCGATTGCTCTATTCGTTAACCGGGTAGTTGATGTGCAAGCAACAAAACAAACCGACAAAACAATAACCATTAAGCTTTTTTTCACAACTCCTTGATCTTTGGTTTTCCTACAGGACTTTTCTACGAAAAAGGAAATGGAATTGTTGGAAGATTGAAATGAACAGCATGTTCTTCTGCCGCTCGTTTCCCAATGTAAACAAACTGACCGGGTGACTCAAAAGTCACCCGGTCAGTTCTCTGTTGATCTAAACTGGAATCCATCTATCTTCCTCTACGGGAGATACTATTCTCCTTAACCAATCTGCACTTCAAAATGTGAGGACATTAGCACCGGTAATGCTTTTGTCGATGAGGAAAGCCCCCAGGTTGAACCACTGTTGTACACGATCGAGGATCCAGCCATCCGACGAAATAACAATACCGGGACTCTGACTGAGTATTTTATCCGGATTGAAAACCAGCTCCACCGTCCAGCCAAATTCGTTTTCCTGACTAATCTCCAATAGGCGTGTTTTTAATCGTCCACTGTTCGAAACCGGTTGATCTAAATACCATTTTACAGAATTTACCTCCAGCTTCTTCAAGCTATTTCCAACTAACAGAATAGCATTCTCTGTTTTAATCACGCGTTTGTAGGAACCATGAACGCTCGCCAGGTCGCGGAACAAGCCATCCCGTCCTTTAAAAACATAGGCCCCCGACAGCACACTCTCCAACAGGATTAGCAAGTTAAATCCGTCTATCTCAACAAGCTTGTCTTTCAATTCAACTGCAGTGCAACTTGTTTTATTTCGGCTTAGGATTTCCTGATCGCTGCAACTTACTCTCAACACCGCCATTCGTTGCCGTTTGTGTAGTTTATACCGATTCCCAACCAGCTGTAATGCGGCGCTTTCGCTATACCCCCGACTCAACAAATAACACAAATCATTGACTGCATCCGTAATTAAAGGATGCTTCTCCGGAGCAAACCACTTATCATCGCTCGCTTGTTTACCTCTGTTTCTTGTATTCAAGGGTTCTGCCTTTTTTAAAAGTCTTCTGAAGCCGGCTTATTTATGACTGCGCGCCCGGCTCTTTTCTTTATTACGAACATAGATGAGCTTATACCTACCCTTTTGATTTTCCCGTTGCTCAATCTCAAATTTACCGGTTGAACTAATCAACGGAGTTAACTTTTGAAAACCATAATTCCGGGGATCAAAGTTCGGTCGCTTTTTTTGCAGCAAGCTACCAACATCGCCCAGAAACGCCCAGCCTTCATCATCCGACAGGTCGTTAATCGTATCGGCAATCAGTCTGATGTCTTTGGCCGTGATCTTCTCAAACGATTCTTTCTCGGTTCCCTTTTCTTCTTCTGATTCTTTCTCCTTCGCTTTGTTTTTCAAAATTTCAATATAAATGAACTTGTCGCAGGCAACGATAAACGGATTCGGAGTCTTTTTCTCACCAATACCAATCACCTGCATACCAGCCTCACGTAAGCGGGTTGCCAGGCGTGTAAAATCACTGTCGCTCGATACAATACAAAAGCCATTCACTCTTTCAGAATATAAGATATCCATGGCATCAATAATCATAGCAGAATCGGTTGCATTTTTCCCGGTTGTATAGGCATATTGTTGGATGGGTGTAATAGCATGCTCCAGAAGCATGTTTTTCCATTTCGAGAGACTGGGATTTGTCCAGTCTCCGTATATTCGTTTAATGGTTGGATTACCATATTTGGCAATCTCTTCCATCATCTCTTTCACATAGGCAGAAGGAATATTGTCGCCATCAATTAGTACAGCTAGATTTACATTCATTGTTTCTTCTTGTTTTTCCGGTTCTTTTTGTTCGGCAGGCATCGAATGGTTATTTCCTAAATTTACAAAATCAGAATTGAATTAATCATACCCTACGAAAGGAATCGCATAACACCGGCAGAATTGCCATCAAGCACCCCCGGGTTAAGCCCGATTTGTTCGGATATAAATAGAAATAACTTTTCAGCTGCCGGAAATTCGATTTCCCGTAAGGGAATCAATGAATCCCCTACGGGGAAAGGAAATCAATGAAGCTTCCGATGCTATTGTTATCTTTTCCCGATGGGAAAGTGTGTTCCAAACAACATACGAATCAAAGATTTGCGCTAGTGGGGGATTCACAACTGACGAGATGGATTTCCCATCAATTTATTTCAATGCTGTAGGAACAGTCGCTTTTTCACCGATGACGATATCTTCGATCCCTACATTCTCCGTATTAACGATCGTCATGCCGTTTTTGGCTGATTGAACTTCAATGTTACGAAGTTGAACATTGCGCACTTTCTTTTCCGGATATCCCTGGATTACAATGGCGGTTCCACTTGCTTTCCGGCATTTAATATCCGAGAAACAGATATCCGAAATATCTGCAGGAAATCCGCTTCCTTCACCCAGGAAATTGGCGGTAATATAAAGGCAATCTTCAACCTCATCCAGTCGTAAATTTCGGACATAAACATGGGTTATAAATCCACCTCTGTCGGCATTGGTTTTAAAATAAATGCCTCGTTTTAAATAGCCGCCGGTTTTACAACTGTCAATATAGACATTCTTAATCCCGGCCGACATTTCGCTGCCAAGCACAACACCATGTAAACCCTTGAAACTACAATTTCGGATGACGATATTTTCACTGGGCGTGTCATTATTCTTCCGGCCTTCATGATCCCGACCGGCTTTAATGGCAATGTTGTCATCGCCGTTATCGAAGGTGATATCTTCGATCAGAACATCTTTGGCATATTCCGGGTCAATGCCATCGTTGTTATGGTTCAGCGATTTATATTTTACGCCGCGGACTGTAATGCTTTGAGACTTCAGCAGGTGCAGACACCAGAATGGTGAATTTTCGATGTGAATATTCTCAACCAGGATATTTTTACAATTGAAAAACTGAATCAACTGTGGCCTCAAAAAATGGCCTTCTCCAAATTTCCGATCCGTAAGGGGAATCCCCTGGTGATTCATATCGCGACTCAACATTTTGTCGGCCATTTCTTTTTCTTTATAGCTATCCCAAATCTTGTCGCCTTCACCATCAATTGTTCCTTTGCCGGTAATCGCAATGTCGTGACAATCGTAAGCATAAATAAGCGGGCTGTAATTAAAGAGCATGGTCCCTTCCCAACTGGTCAAAACTAAGGGCAGGTAAAATTCCGGATTATCGCTGAAACGAATTGTAGCTCCTTCTTCGACCACCAGCTTGACCTTGCTCACAAAGTGGATTGGGCCATCGAGTTTATAGGTGCCTTTAGGAACAATAATGGTACCTCCGTTGTGGCTTTTGCACAAAGCCATTGCCTTGTCAAAGGCAGGTTTGCAATTATGTACCGAATCGCCGATTGCCCCCAGGCTAACGACATTTATGTTGAAGGCAGGGATTTGGGGAAGTTGAATACGCGAAACGATTTCATCGACTTTGTCTGTGGGGAAACAATTATCCTGGGCATCAATGT
>NZ_JBZQJF010000135.1:0-1654 GCF_059905295.1 Mangrovibacterium sp. | reverse complement strand
AGTCGTTATTCAAAATGGCGGGATGCATAAAATTATTACCACGAACGAACAGGAAAAAGCTTATTACCACGAATTATTCGAGCTGGATCAGAAGATGCAGCAAGCCCGAAACTTTTTTCGAATGGGGAATGAATACAGGGGGACAGGCCTTGGATAAATCTATCTGGATTTAGGGAATTGTTTTTAGCGAATAGGTAATTATGCTATCTTGCAGAAACCAAAGCTCCTAACCTAAATTACTATGAACCCGAAGCTTTTCCAACAGATATGGTGTTCTCTAATTCATTACCGGATTTTCTTCTTGTTGGGCCTGATGTTTTTGGCATTGACCAATGCATCTGCTCAATTTCCACCTTCTTATTCTCCTGAAATAAAAGCTAAGGCAGAAGTTGATCCGTTGATTAGGATTTACCTTAGCCCGCAACGTATTGTTTGGATTTCTTCAGATTCGTTAGTTACAAATCCGGATGTTTTGCTCCATAAAGGCAATAGCCAGGCTTTTTTCGGAAACCAACCGATCTGTAAAATCATTAATAAGGGGCAAGTTCCTTCCGGATTAATTCTCGATTTAGGGACGGAAATTCAGGGCGGAATTCAAATTACAACCTCTCAAAGCAACCGGGTAACCCGTAAGGTAAGGATCCGTTTTGGTGAGTCGGTGAGTGAAACTTGCAGTGATGTGATTGGAGATGGAACAACTGGTGAAGAAGGAGGGGCAACGAATCACCATGCCATGCGTGATTTTGAGTTAACCCTGCCTGGCTACGGTACGATTACCGTTGGTAATACCGGCTATCGTTTTGTGCGGATCGATTTGCTGGATGCAGATACCTTTGTGGCGATTAAAGAAATTCGGGGAGTAGCAACCCTGCGCGATATTCCTTATGTGGGATCATTTAACTGTAGTGATGAGCGGCTCAATAAAATTTGGGAAACCGGTGCTTATACCGTGCATCTTTGTATGCAGGACTACTTGTGGGATGGCATTAAGCGCGACCGGATGGTTTGGGCTGGTGATATGCATCCCGAGTTGATGACGATTAATGCCGTATTTGGTTATAATGAACTTGTCCCTAAAACATTGGATTTTCTTCGTGATCATACTCCGCTGCCTAAATTTATGAATGGCATTCCCTCTTACTCGATGTGGTGGGTGATTATGCAATACGACTGGTTTATGTATCAGGGGAAATTGGATTATCTGGAAGAGCAACACGACTATTTGGTTTCCCTGCTCAATCAGTTCGAGAATTATGTGGATGAAAACGGAAGTGAAAAGCTTGAAAATGTAGGTATGCGTTTTCTTGATTGGCCTTCGTACGAGAACAAAGAGGCTGTTCATGCCGGCTTACAAGCATTAATGGTTCTGATGTTTGAAAAAGGAGCCCGGTTGTGTCAGTTTTTGGAGGAATATGAGAAAGCCAAAGAATATCAGAAAATTGCGGACAAAATGAGACGGAATGTTCCTGATCCGAACCATTCGAAACAAGCCGCTTCATTGTTAGCATTGTCGGGTATGATGGATGCAGCAACGGCGAATGAGGAGGTTATTGGCGTTGGTGGTCCAACAAATTTTTCAACTTTCTTTGGCTATTATATGCTGGAGGCCCAAGCTAGGGCTGGCGAATATAGGGTTGCTTTGGATAATATTCGT
>NZ_JBZQJF010000134.1:0-4780 GCF_059905295.1 Mangrovibacterium sp. | reverse complement strand
CGTGGAATTAACGGGCTGGTAATGCATCAGGTGAAAGTGCTGAATGAATGGTGGTATCAAAATGCCGATGGACTGGATATTAGTCGCTGTCGTAATGTCTTGATGCTCGATTGCACGGTCAATACCGGGGACGATGGTATTTGTATGAAGTCGAGTGGTCAGGAAGAAGGCAGCTATCGCCTCGAAAATATTGTGATTAAGGACTGCAAGGTATATCATGGGCATGGTGGCTTTGTAATTGGCAGTAATACCGATGGGGGCATGAACAACATCTATGTGAAAAACCTCACTTGTAGTCTCACCGACGTGGGCTTACGGTTTAAGTCGGATGTAACCCGAGGAGGACGGGTGGGCAATATCTTTATTGAAGATGTGTATATGACGCACCTGCAGGGAGAGGCCATTTTGTTCAACCTGAATTATAAAGACAATGCTGCCATTCCGGTAAAAGCCGATGCCTCGAAGTTCCTTTCACCCGATTTCAACGGAATTCATTTCAAAAATATTTACTGTTATGGTGCTGAACAAGCCGCTGTTATCGGAGGAGTAAATGCCGACCTGCATGTGTCCAATATCAGTTTCGAGAATATGCTGCTTCAAACCGATGAAGGTTTCGAGGCTACTCAAACGCAGGGGCTAACATTCAATAATGTTACGGTGGTCCCCAAAAAAGGGCCGGCTTTTTTGTTGGATAACACGCAGGATGTTAGCTTTAAAAACATGAAAGCTGTAACAGGTGTTGCAGTTCACGTAAAAGGAAGCGAGAGCCGGGGATTGCATTTCGAATCATCGGAGATGTCGTTGAAGAATGTTGAGTTTTCAGATGGTGCATCAGCGAAGTAATCTTGGTTAGCCCCCGCTCTTATTAACTGAAAGATTGGATTATGAATAAACTGAAAGTAGGTTGGATTGGCCTTGGAAATATGGGAAATCCAATGGCTAAGAACCTGATCAAGGCCGGGTTTGAGGTCGTGGTCTATAACCGGACAAAATCAAAAGAAACAGAACTCATCGAGGCCGGGGCTACGTCGGCAGATAGCCCGGAACATTTGCTCGAAATTTGTGATGTGGTCTTCACCATGTTGTCGAATGATGACGCAGTGAAAGAGGTCTTTGAAGGAAAGTCGGGCCTGCTGGCTAAGGAACAACCTGGGAAACTCCTCATCGATATGAGTACCGTTGCTCCTGATACTTCCCGTTATTTATCGGAAATATGTCGTAAACACCAGTTGGACTTTTTGGAGGCACCCGTCTCCGGAAGTGTGAAGCCTGCCCAGGATGGAACACTGATTATTTTAGTAGGCGGTTCGGCAGTGAGCTATCAAAAAGCCAAACCCTTTTTTGACGTGCTTGGAAAACTTTCAATCCATTTGGGTGATAACGGCGTCGGTAGTTCAGCTAAGCTGGCGATCAACTACCTGCTTGGCCTTAATCTTCAAGGGTTGGCTGAAACTGTTCTGTTTGCTGAGAAGAACGGAGTGAGCCGTGAAGATATGTTGACCATTGTTAACGAGGGAGCCTGTGGCAACGGGATCACCAAGTTGAAAACATCATCCATTCTGAATAACTCTTTTCCGGCTGCCTTTGCATTGAAACACCTGGTGAAGGATTTACGCCTGGCCAAAGAAGCCGGCTTGGATGCACCGTTAATCCATCCATTGTTCGAAAGTTTCAATCATGCTCAGGATATGGGATTGGGTGATGAGGATGTCATGGCCATTCTGAAAAGCCTCAAGTAAAGTAAAAATCCAATGTCCTTGCTGCCGCAAATCGTTTTACGTGAGAGCAGAGCTTGCTGCATTGTTCTGTACTTTCCCTGTGATATATGAAGTGGTTAAGGATGGAGAGAGTAATTGGGTGGTTCAGCCGACCAGTTGCTCTTTTTTAGCGGGAACATCATTGCGAGCAATGCAGTCTACTACATATCGACCCAGGGGATTGGTCCCGCAATCCTTATGCTTTTCACAAA
This sequence comes from Mangrovibacterium sp., assembly GCF_059905295.1. Classification (NCBI taxonomy): domain Bacteria; kingdom Pseudomonadati; phylum Bacteroidota; class Bacteroidia; order Marinilabiliales; family Prolixibacteraceae; genus Mangrovibacterium; species Mangrovibacterium sp. Next base: position 2,811 of record NZ_JBZQJF010000134.1, on the reverse strand, counting down.
AGAATTATAATTTGCCATCCAGCATATCATTACCTCGTTCCGGAGGAGTGAATTAGATTCAATCCAGTTTCAGAATAAGGAAAAATACAGACTCCTAAAAATGTTGTTACAGAGGGGTATAGAAACTCCAAAAGACAGCCAACTTTTCAATTTACAGAACCGTAAGAAGCATAAAATAGCGATAGATTAGATGGATGTGACACATTTAAAATTGCGGGATTATGGTATCAAGTATTCAAAAAGAAAAAGCAGAAAAATTCCTGAAATTTCATTACGATGATGAGATTTTGGTTCTGCTAAACACGTGGGACCCCGGGAGTTCGAAGTTGGTAGAAGCTTGTGGATATAAGGCTGTTGCAACAACGAGTATGGGAATAGCTGCCTCTTTAGGTCATCCCGACTGTGAGATTATTCAATTGGAGGATGTGCTTCAGATTGTAAGCCGAATTGTAAGTGCAGTTCAAGTTCCGGTTTCGGTCGATTTCGAAGCCGGATACGGCAATAATGTGGATGAAATTGTGACGTCTGTTTCGAGGCTTATTGCAACCGGAATTGTAGGAATTAACATCGAAGACAGCATCGAGCTGAGTCCGGTGTTAATCGACGAGATGGAGTTTTGTGAACGGATCGCTGCTATTCGTGCATTATCTGATTCTCTGGGCTTCCACTTGGTTATAAATGCCCGGACCGATTCGTTTTATACCTCGAAGGCTTCGGAGCAGGAAAAACTGGCGGAATCGATAAGGCGTGGTAATAAATACCGCGAAGCAGGAGCCGATTGCATCTTTGTACAGCCGGTTTGGGACAAAGAAACAATTGCAACACTGGTGAAGGAGATTGATGCACCAATCAATATTTTGTCGAACCCCGCCATTGGGGCTGCATTACCTCCCTCGGTACAGGAGTTGCAGGATTTGGGTGTGGCTCGTTTAAGCCTGGGGTCAAGCTTGATGAAAGCGACTTTATCCTTAATGAAAAAAGTTGCTGATGAGTTAAAGGAAAAAGGAACTTACACCATTTTATCAGATGTCATGAGTCCGCGAGCCGATGCTTCAATGGCGTATAAAATGGCAATCGGACAACAAAAATAAGGAGCTACCGCTCGAATATTTTCCTAGCTTAAAGTATCAGTCCAAGTGATATAAGCGAGCTGCAGCAAGTGGCCTCTACAACCTCTTGTTGGATAAGGTTTTGCTTTTCTGTGCTTTGTTTCGTAATTTATAAAAACAAAACACAGGCTATGGGAAAGAAAATCAGAACACTCTTATTGGTAATTTGCTTGCCCGTTCTCCTATTGGGGCAAGCTGATTTAGGTGATCTGTCTCAAGGGACGGTGATGCATCAGAAAAGGGATCTTACGGTATTTTTATCAGCCGGTCATTTGGGTGTTAATAAACCCTATAACTCAACTTATGCAGGGGGGATGAAGATCCGGATGTTTATGGGCCAACATGTCAGTTTTGATTCGGGCTTTCTGTTCGGAAAAGATCATGGCCAGTTTGGTTTGGGAACGTTGGGAATACCCATTTGGTTGCTGGGCTTTAGTTTTTCAAGTGAGGATGGTAATCCACTTGTCCAAATTTTAGTTTTCGGTACCTTAATGCTTTTATCGGCAGAGCATATCGCTTATCATATCCCCACCAGTAACCGGGTAGATATTTCCCCTTATGTCAGTCTTTTGAGGATTAAAGATTTTGGGAAGCTGGACGAATCGGTCAGCTCTGACGGCTATCAAAGTCCTGCTTGTTTTGCCCTTGGACTGGAAATTAATACCTATTTAAAACGTTTTGTTGTTGCGCCCTATGTCGACTATAACATAGCCTATCAGGGAGATCCCAAAGGTTTTAACTTCGGGATTAACATTGGCTATTATTTCCCTTCAAGACGTTGATCGGTTAATCATTTTACCGAGGCATTCGAATAAGTACTGAAAATAAAGCACTTGATTGTCTGAATATATTTGATTAACTTGATTAGTTCTAAGAAGAACTGGTTATGATTAATGTTTATGATGACATAAAAGCCCACCCGGATTCTTTCAAACAACTTTCTGTAAAGGATTTACTTTTTGTGTATTACAAGTGTCCGCAAATCGAACGATTTCAACAGTTACATAATCACTTTAACCAATTTACATTTTCATTGCAAGGAGAGCGGATCTTTCATCAGGGTGAAAAGTCATGGAAAGTAACGCCCCAAACAGCATACTTCCATCGTAAAACGGCCTATGTTCAGGAATTGACAAATGCGGAGGATTGGGAAGTGCTTGTTTTTCATATCCCGGATGAATTTCTGATCCAATTCACCCGTGAATTTATGGATAATTTGTCGACTAAGAATTTACCGGAAATACCAACTGACATGTTTATCAAGGTTGATCTTAATGAGATCACAAGAACCTATTTCTATAGTATGCTTCCTTATTTCAAACAGGAAATACCACCTTCCGAAAAATTGCTCGAATTAAAGTTCAAGGAACTTCTTTTGGATGTTTTAACCATTCCATCAAATAAACAGCTGCTTGCCTATATTCTGCAATTAGACGATAAGATAAAAACCCCGATTTGGCAGATCATGGAGAAAAATTACACTTACCATTTAACGCTGAATGAATTTGCGCGGATCTCGAGTCGTAGCCTGGCTGCATTTAAAAGGGAGTTCGTCGATTATTACCACACCACTCCAGGCAAGTGGTTAACCGACAAGCGGCTTACTCATGGCAGTACCTTGTTAAAAGCCACCAAACAAAGTATTTCTGAAATCGCCTTTAATTCGGGCTTTGAAAGCACATCGCATTTCAGCCGGGTGTTT
>NZ_JBZQJF010000133.1:0-2059 GCF_059905295.1 Mangrovibacterium sp. | reverse complement strand
TCATTTGATACAACCAAGCCAGGGCAAACTCGGTCATGATTGACTCGGCCATTGGATTTGGCACTGCACATGCCGGTATTTCATTTTGCTGATGCAACTCAATAACAGCAATTGCCTCCGCATAGAAACCGGCTTCCGCATAATCAAAAGCAATATCCAGGATTGTCTGAGCATCATTGCGCGAGGATTGGATAAAATCATCGAAGTTACCCGACAAATTGGCCAATTCAAATTTAGCCCATTGATCCAGTGCATCTGTTTTGAAAAGTTCAGTCAACGCGCTTTGTGCTGCTGCCTTATTTCCCTGGTGCTTCAAAACAATTGCCTTCAAGATAGACGTCTTATTATTCTGACGATTGGTATCCAACGAAGCTTCCAAATGCTCTAACGCTGTTTCGTAGTCAGCCTTCAGGCAATCCAACGTTGCTAACTGGTAATAAGCTGCTGCACGCCACTCAAAATTCCAGGTTGATTTGTAAAACAAGCCATAAGCTTCTTCTTTTTTACCTTGCAACGAGCAGGCTAAACCACAGAAATAATGCGCCTCGCCCGATGCCGGGTTGGGATGATAAGTGGTCATGATCTCGATCGCAGCCCGTAAGTTTTGCTCTGCTTCGGCAAAGTTGCCATTCTTTAACGCTACGCGACCGAGTGCGATATAGGACTTGTAGCTTTTCGGATCTTTCTTAATCGCTTCTCGCCAATAAGGCTCCGGATAACGGGTCGGGTGACGATACAACTCCAGGTGCTCGCCAATTAACTCCAGCTCGTTAGCACTTTCAACCTCTTGCGGTTGTTTGGGCTCAAAAGCCAGCTTCCGGTTCCGTTCTTTGCTGATCTCACGATGGTGATAGGCGATTAATTCTTTCCCTTGCTCATCCAATACGATCAAGGAGATTGAATTCTCCTGCCCGGCTTCAATTTGGATCGAATTATCTTTCCATGGTTTCTCCGGTGATACCGTTTGTTTGTCGATAACTTTCTTCTCGTTTCCGATAAGCAGGATAAATTGCAGATTCTCAAATTTCCGGCTCCCGGCTACTCCTAAATCCAGCTTGTTGCCTTGCTGAATTTCCAAACGGATAGCCAAATCCTTATTGGCATTTTGGACTGGTCCCAGTTTCTTATAACTCCACCAGAATTGTGAGAAAGTCTTGGTTTCGTATGGCAACAGGTAGGTGAAATCCGGTTGGTTATCGGTATAAACACCAGCCATCAATTCGAAATACGGCCCACCTTCATCAGTCAGTTCGCGGTCCCAGGCACGGCCAAAGGCTTCATTACCCCAGGTCCACTGCTTTTTACCCGGAGCGATATGACGATTGGCAACATGGATGAATCCTCCATCTTCTTTAAAATCATAACCTCCGAAGAAATCATATTTGGTGTCGCAAACCATGTAGCTGGTTGGTACCGGAATATTATTGTAGTTGCGTAAATCATTTCGTCCCTGTCTTTCGTGATATGGAATGCCATAATAATCGTTTTCGGCATACGGGAAACTACTTTGGGCGCGCACCGCGTGGTCGGCTACATAATGAACATCAGGAGGAAAAAAGCTTTGATAGTCACCGTGGACCTCCACAGCAACGTTGGCCCACCAAAGGAACGTTTGCGTTAGCGGCGTGCGGTTAAACAGGCGTCCCCGCAACTCAATTAAAGCGCTGTTTGGGCGAATCCGAATTCCGTGCATCCCTTTTAAGCGGTACATCGGGTCGTATTCCGACATCCAGATTGTTTTGGCTCCGTCGGCTTCCTCTTCAATGTAAACATCAGTAGGTAAATAAGTTCCCGGACGATGGTGCTGCGGCCAGTTAAACTCGACTCCACCACTGATCCCCGGTCCCGCCAGGCCAACAAGTGCCGGCTTGATCACCTTTTGCTGATAGAAAAAATTGTAGTTATTGTTGGCTTTATCCTGTGCTTCAAAAATACGACCTCCGATTTCCGGAAGCATCACCATTTTCACAAACTCATTTTCCAGAATTGCTGCCTGGTATTCTTTATCGACTTTATGATCGTACACCTTATCGATAAAAGGTACCGGATATACTTTACC
>NZ_JBZQJF010000132.1:0-8088 GCF_059905295.1 Mangrovibacterium sp. | reverse complement strand
CTTTAACTTCATTTGAAATTCTGAGTTCGTAAGCCAAGGGATTTTGTTCATTGGGCAATTTCAGATAATCGTTCCTCTCCAAAGCAGGCTGTACACTTCCACTGTAAATTTCCCCGGTTAAACTATAATGGTTGCCATCCAATGTATAAATAAACGGACAAGATTCTTTAGTTAAGGCAATGATCACAGTGAGAACTGCCATTGCACCGGCAGTAATTCCCACCCCCCCTAAAAAATAGGAACCTGTTGTCGCCAGATTATCTTTGTCATAAACATCAATCCGCTGGATAGCGGTTATTGGAATCTGAAATCCGGATCGATCTGTCTTCTCCATCGAAGAAGTATAAATATGAACCTCGTTTAACAAATAAGATTCATCATGCTTTTTATTCGTCCGGTACCTATTTGCCCCTTTCTGTCGAATTGGCCGTTCGTAACGTCGAACATATTCTTCTGTCAGATATCCCCTAATTGTGTCATCAGTAATTCGGTCAATCCCCACAACCCAAGCCTCAGGCTCGTGGTGAATGATAATATTTTTGTATTGTGAACGATACCCTAAAACATCTTGTTCGTAAGGAGGATCAGGATGCTTCACTTTAAAATAGTTCATACAGGCAGGAGCCAAAAGAAAGATAAAAGCCAGAAAAAAGATACACAGGGACTTCGAAGAACCAATCCGGTTCTTGTTCTTTTGATTTTCGGTTTCTGAATTCATAACAAGTCTAAAAAGCGTTTTAACCAAGGATGTAGGCTATTAAAGTCTGCGCCTCCACAAACAGAGGCACAACCAACAAAGACTTCACTCAGCCGAATACAAGAATCTCAATCAACTCTGTTTCCGCTGATTGTATCACCATTTATATACGAAAGAATGTAATTCCGGTTAAACTCCTTGAAATTTTCAGATTAAACAGGGAATATTCGTGGGCCTTAAAGGAGAATCAATAAAGGCCTCTTGAAAAACGAAAAATTAGGCGACTGCTTTCGGGAAATGCTTTACAATTGCAATTACAAAGAAAATCCAACCAACAATGAAACTCAGGCCTCCGATCGGAGTAATCGCACCAATCCATTTTATTCCGGTAATGGCCAACACATACAAACTACCGGAGAAAATAAGAATGCCGGCAAATAGAAACAAAGCTGCCACATTGAGGTAAGAAGAAGGCATGCTAAACGACAAAACACCAATGAGCAACAAACCCAAAGCATGGTAAAAGTGATACTCAACCCCTGTTTTATACACCTGAAGCATATCCGCTGAAACCCGCGATTTTAAACCATGAGCTCCAAAAGCTCCGATCATCACTCCCAATGCCAGTAAAATGGCTGCTGTTATCAATATTGTTTTAGTCATGCTTTCATTATTAATCGTTCATTCCAACAGCTAAACCCAGGATTTGTTGCAGGCTATATTTCTCTTCCGATTAGAAAGCACTTGCAAACAAATAAACATTTAAAGCCGTCACAATCGCCCCCAGTGTGTAAAGCATCCATTTGGAGATCGTTGAATTTTTATATTTCCCCATCACCTTTTCCGAAGAGGTTAGATACACTTGCGTAAAAATGGTAAATGGCAGCTGTACACTAAGCACCATTTGCGAAACAAGTAAGCCCTGAAAGGGATTTGAAATAAAGAAAATAATCACCAAAGCCAACACTAAGGAAATTATAACCCCTAGTTTCGAGTGATTATCTTTAATATCATAGGGCTCTTTATAAATTCCGGCGAAAATACTGCCGGCAGACATTCCGGAGGTGATTGTCGATGAAATTCCAGCAAACAGTAAGGCAACTGCAAAAACTTTCGATGCATGGCTGCCCAGCAGTGGCCCCAATAACCGATTCGCCTGCTCTAATTCGTTAACTGGAGTTCCGCTTTTAAAGAAAGTTACTGCAGCCAGCAAAATCATAGCGCTATTAATGGCCCAACCAATCACCATACTGAACAGCGTATCAAAGAATTCGTATTTCAGTTGTTTTTTAATTACGGCATCGTCTGATAAGTTCCACTGGCGACTCTGTATTATTTCGGAATGCAGAAACAGATTATGTGGCATCACAACAGCTCCCAACACACTCATAATAACCAAAATTGAATTCTCGGGGAACGATGGAGTTACCCAGCCTTTTAGAGCATTTCCCCATTCAACATCGACCAGTGAAAGCTCATACAAAAAGGAAAGACCAATCACCGAGACAAAAGCAATAATCCACTTTTCGATAACACGGTAGCTTTTCGAAAACAGCATGATTAGCACAAAAATAGTGACTAACACAGAACCAATCAGAATTGGGACCTCAAAGAGCATCTTTAAGGCTATAGCCCCACCCAGAATTTCGGCCAGCGAGGTAGAAACCGAGGCCATCATAGCTGAAATCAGAATTCCTCGTGAATAAACCGGTTTCAGGTGTTCTGTTGCTGCCTCCGACAAACAAAGCCCCGTAACAATCCCCAGGTGAGCAACATTATGCTGCAAGATAATCAACATAATTGTCGACAAGGTGACCATCCACAGTAAGGAATACCCAAACTGTGCTCCGGCAGCCAGGTTAGACGCCCAGTTACCCGGATCAATAAAACCAACAGTTACCAGTAGCCCCGGTCCTATAAATTTCAGGATTTCAGCAGCCCCTAATCGGGGTTCATGATTTTTCGTATCGAATTTCGATTTCCACCACATAATTCTGTCTTTACCAACTAACAAAATTACATCGAAATGGTGAAAAACAATTATCCCAAGACCGTCACTAAATAATATTTAATATTATCGTGATTACCAGTTTCGTTCCCAGAAGTACATCGGTGGATTACATTCCGTAAAACCGGCCTTTTTATACAGTTTTTGTGCACTAGTGTTATCATGGCGAACTTCAAGATTGACACGGCAACAATCATTTTTTTCGCCCCAGGCAGCAATCTCGTCCAATAAAAACTGACCAACTCCTTGTCCTCTAAAGTCAGGGTGAACAACAAAATCGTGAATGTTGATCAAATGTTTCGCTTTCCAGGTTGAGAAATTTTTATTGCAGTTAGCCAAAGCGCCAAAACGATCGCCGACCTTTGCCAGAAATCCAATGTAGGAAGGATAATTTCGAAGCCCCTCAATAATTCTAGGAGCTAAACCTTCGGGCATCGGAGCACTTACTCCCATCGGATCACGCATGTAACAATCAAGCAAATGAATTAACGCATCAACATGCTCCTCGTTATGCAAATCAATCTCAACAAAGGTCAGTGATCCTTTTCCCATCGAAGAAGTTTTTAAACTTTAAAACGCCAGGCATCAATCTCATATTTCTTCACACGCGTACCAAGCATCCGCTCAGTAACCTGCAACATCTCAGCTGCTTTGGCAATGTTGCCTTTGGTTGTTGTTAATGCTTCACGAATCAATTGCTTTTCAACCTGTTCAACGGTGTACATCAATCCACCTTTGGCTTGCGTGTTTGACGAGTCGGCTGTTTGCAATGATGGTGGCAAATTGTATGAGTGAATAACATCATCCGTTGTCAGGATACAGGAACGCTCAATACAGTTCTCCAACTCACGAATGTTACCCGGCCAGGAGTAAATCATCAGCATATTCATTGCACTGGTGGTAATGCGCTTGACACTAGCACCATTTCGCTTATTAAATTTCTCGATGAAATGATCGACAAGCAAAGGAATATCATCGCGCCGTTCACGCAAGGATGGGATAAACAACGGGAATACATTAATCCGGTAGAATAAATCCTCGCGAAACTCTCCTTCTTCAATTGCTTTTTCAAGGTTTCGGTTGGTTGCTGCAACGATTCGCACATCAACTTTAATTGTTTCGGTACCTCCCAAACGCTCAAACTCACGCTGTTGTAGAATTCGAAGAATTTTCACCTGGGTGGACAATGGGATATCTCCAATTTCGTCCAGGAAGATTGTACCTCCATCAGCCAGTTCAAATCGCCCCTTCCGGCGGCTATCTGCACCGGTAAAAGCTCCTTTTTCGTGGCCAAACAGCTCACTCTCGATCAATGAATCAGGTAAGGCAGAACAGTTTACCTTTACAAAATTATTCTTGGCACGTTTACTTGAATAGTGAATCGCATCAGCAATCAACTCCTTACCAATACCGCTCTCTCCCCGGATTAACACGGTTGAATTGGTTTCGGCAACCATATTGACAAGCGAATACACATCGCGCATCTTGCCTGAGTTTCCAACAATATTTACAGGACGCTGTCCATCATCCAACTTACTCTGAAGCTCTTTATTCTTTTGGCGAAGAGCTTCCAGTTCTTCAATTTGTTCTTGTTTCGAACTAACAACCCTGGAGATCAGACTTCCAATCACTGACAAAAGGTAAAGATTTTCATCCTTGGTGATATACGGATTGTAATCCCGCAGCAATCCCAAAGCTCCTGTCACCTGTCCTTCTTCAAGAACCGGCACACACACAAAGGTGAGATCCTTTCCATCTTTTGATTTTAACTCCTGTTGTGTTCGATTTAAAAACAGATTCGACTCTGAAATTTTATCCACAACAATTGGTCTGGCCAATTCAATAACCCGTCCTATAATTCCTTCTCCTAAATCGTATTTGCCTCTTGCTTGCTGTGCAGAACTGTAGCCATAGGCTGCTTCAATATAAATCTTCGAATTTTGTCTATTGAAAATTGTCAGGAAGCTTCGTTCTGCATTCAAATGCTTAACCAATAGTTCCAGAATTACCGACAAATCATTCTTAAGCTCCTTTGTCTGAATAAGTCGTTGACTAATTTCAGACAGAAGTGTCAGCTCTTTTACGCCGTAACACTCGTTACCCGCCTTTTTACACTTAAATTCCATACTTTCCCGCGTAAACAGATTTGATTTCGGTTTCTTTTTGCCACAAATTTTGCAAGAAAAGAACTTCTTGCAAATAATCACTTATATCATCGTGTCATTTTAACGTAACAATAACAATGGAAACATCAAAAAGACAACCAATCCAGCCAAAATTATTTCTACTAATTTATTCAGTTATACTTAAAAACTCTATATTTAGCTACATTAAAATTTGAAAGGGCACGTGAAAATTAATCTGGTTATTATTCCCACTTACAATGAAAAGGAAAACATTGAGCGCATGATTCGCAAAGTGTTCTCATTATCAACAACTTTCCAAATACTAATTATTGACGACAACTCCCCTGATAAAACGGCAGACATCGTGATAAAGTTGCAATCAGAGTTTCCCGACAAGCTTCATTTAATGCAGCGCGAAGGTAAATTAGGATTAGGAACAGCTTATTTAAGCGGGTTCAAGTGGGCATTAAACCATGGTGCCGACTACATTTTTGAGATGGATTGCGACTTTTCGCATAACCCGGAAGACTTGGAACGATTACTCGACGCTTGCGAAAACCAGGGAGGTGATGTAGCCATTGGCTCTCGTTACATTAAAGGAATCAACGTAATCAACTGGCCATTGGGACGCGTATTGATGTCCTATTGTGCATCCATGTACGTCCGCTTTATAACCGGCATGAAAGTGATGGACACAACAGCGGGTTTTAAATGTTTCAGCCGCCATGTGCTCGAAACAATCGACCTCGACGATATTCGTTTAAAAGGATATGGATTTCAGGTCGAAATGAAGTTTACAGCGTGGAAACACGGATTTAAACTCATCGAAGTTCCCATCATTTTTACCGACCGGCAAGAAGGAAGCTCCAAAATGAGCGGCGGCATTTTTAACGAAGCGCTTTGGGGGATTTTGAAGATGAAGGCCCGAAGCTGGTTTAAAAGCTATCAGCCCCAAAGCAAGTAAGCTCACCTGCATGTGAACAAAACAAATAAGATAATTGCTTAAGGCTGCAGAGATGTAGCCTTTTTACATTTCGGATCGTAATTAAAGACAAAATCAAATACCATGAAGCAGACCATCATCCATAACGCCATAGTAATTAACGAAGGCGCAAGTTTCCGTGGAGGAGTTATCATTGAAGGTGAATTTATCAAAAAAGTATTCGAGGGTGAGCTCCCCGAGACGATTAGCAAGGATGTTGAACTGATTGATGCTGAAGAGCGCTGGTTAATCCCGGGAGCAATCGACGACCAGGTACACTTTCGTGAGCCGGGATTAACGCACAAAGGTGAAATTGCAACCGAATCGAGGGCTGCATTAGCAGGAGGGGTGACCTCGTATATGGAAATGCCCAACACCAATCCGCAATCGACAACCCAGGTAGAACTCGAGAAGAAATATACACGTGCTGCAGAAGTCTCAGCCGTGAATTATTCCTTTTACATAGGAGCGACCAACAACAATCTGGACGAAGTACTAAAAACGGATCCTTCAAAAATTTGTGGTATTAAGGTCTTCATGGGATCTTCAACCGGAAATATGCTGGTGGATGATCAGGAAACTCTGGCCGAAATTTTCAAAAATGCTCCTACCTTAATTGCGACACACTGCGAAGACGAGGCAATCATTAAACGCAATATTGAAATTTATCGCAAGGAGTACGGAGAGATCGTCCCCATTTCGCGGCACCCGAAAATCCGGAGCGCCGAAGCTTGCTACAAATCGTCGTCGAAAGCCGTTGAGCTGGCGGCCAAATATGATGCCCGCTTACACGTATTGCACCTTTCGTCGGCACAGGAAATGGAGCTATTCCAACCCGGCCCGGTAAAAGACAAGAAAATTACAGCCGAAGTTTGTGTACATCATTTATGGTTCGATGAACGCGATTACCTGAATTACGGTACCCGCATCAAGTGGAATCCCGCTGTAAAATCGGAGGCCGATAAACTGGCGTTGTGGGATGCCCTGCTGGCTGATAAAATTGATGTCATTGCCACCGACCACGCACCGCACACGCTCGACGAAAAATCGCACTCCTATTTTAAAGCACCCTCCGGTGGCCCGTTGGTACAACACTCGGTAACTGCCATGTTCGAATTTGTAAAGCAAGGTAAAATTACAGCCGAAGATGTGGTGAAAAAAATGTGTCACGCACCGGCCGATTTATTCAGGATAGATCGTCGTGGTTACATTCGCGAAGGTTACTATGCCGACCTGGTGCTTATTAACCCGGACAAAAGCTGGAAAGTATGCCCCGAAAATATCATCTATAAATGTGGTTGGTCACCCTTTGAAGGAACAACATTCAATACCCAGGTATCGAAAACATTCATCAACGGGCAATTGGCCTACGATCGCGGACACATTGAAGATTCAATCCGGGGGAAAAGACTGGAGTTCAACTACTAAAACGGCGTATTTCAGCCTAAAACCCGGTTGACAGCCTTTTATGAAAGTTACTTCTGAGTTTCAAATTGCGGCTATAGTTACCCTTGTGGAAGCCGGGCTGTTGCTGGTTACTTGTTGCTTGTTGCTCATTACTCAATCGTTAATCGCTAATCGGCAATCAATAATCGTTAATCCTGAAAGTTCCAGGTTTTAATTTTCAAGTTCCGGATTCGTCATTGCGAGTACTTACCCCAAATAAATGGGGCATAATGCGGAAATGACAGTTTTTATAAAATCTGTCATTGGTAGGACGACGCGGCAATCTTTTCGATTCGCCCAACATCGCGTGATCAGAGCAGGCGTCTTTTTCTACCCAATTTCACCCTGCTGGGCTGAGTCTTATTGAAGTCCTGTCTTGATAATAGGACGAAAGCGCTCCGGGCAAGCCTCCGTCGTCATTCGATTGTCTTCAACTGTTTTCGAATGCCTTCTCTTGTGTTCCTCCACTCTCATACCTGTGGATGATTCCGGAGAATCCGGATTGTTTTTTAAGACGAAAAGAATTTTTTAGAATAAAAGAGGTAAAATTATTCCTATATAAGGTAAAGTTTTAATCGGAAAACGTAAAAAATTTACTTTTATAGGCTTTCTTTTTACTATAAAAGGTAAATTATTAAATAAATAAGGCAAACTTTTAATCGATTAACGTAAATTATATACTCATATAGCTCTTTTTTTTAAGCATCAAATGTAAAATATTGAGTAAATAAGGTAAAGTTTTACCCACAAGAGGAAATATTTTAGGTGTTTTTACTAATCATTTCAATCCGAAACCCAAAAATTTAGGTGAAAGAGCTAAATACTTCTG
>NZ_JBZQJF010000131.1:0-2390 GCF_059905295.1 Mangrovibacterium sp. | reverse complement strand
CCTTGACTTTTTTGGCCTACTTTTTAGTGTTAAGACAAAAAAGTAGGTGGGGTTTGTGGCAACGCCCCATCGTTTGTCCTCTAGCCGGACCTGGCTATTCCTTTTTTCCTTCAGCTGGAAAAAGGAATCAAAAAGAGCCGCCGCTGAATGAAAAAGAACTAAAACCAGTTTCCGCGTGCTAAAATTGTTCAAACTCCTCTCCGGCAGTGGCCGGACTCTCTGCTAGCGCGAATCTGTGATTCGTGCTTTGTTTGGAACAAACAAGTTGAGAAAAAGAGGCACGCTTTACAAAAGCGCGCCAGCGATGGGGTTTCTTAACGCTCTTTTTCATTAGGCGGGTTGGCGCTTCGAGCTTGCATTTTTGCTAAATACCGGGCAGGCTTAGCAAGAATTAAGAGAATAGCCCGAGTGCGATTTGATATTGCTATCGATTCCCTACGGGAAAGCTATAACCAAATACGATTAGACTTTTGCTATTGATCTTGATTCCCTGCGGGAAAGCTATACGGAAAGAAGTTTACAAATTGGGATCATTCGTATCCTGTAGGGATTGCATAACAATAAAACCTACATGATTCGGAGGGGATCACCCACAGAGATGAAAGTGAAAGTCTCCTGAATAGCAGGTTGTCATTGTTATCTGAAGTTGTCGGGTTGTCTTGGAACTTGGAACTTGGAACTTGGAACAGAGCTTCCTTATAAAAAGCAAAACAGAAGAGGCTTTTACTAAAAAGAACAGGATGAACCTCCAACGAGAGATCCATCCTGCCTTTTATTCTAAACTTATAAATGCTAATTCAACTAGTAAATCTTATAGATGTGCGCTACCGGGCTAATCAGGAAATTGAATTCCATATCCTCGTAAGGAATGCGGTACTCCGGGCGAGGCATAGCTCCCCAACTGGTTACACAACCCAATCCCATTTGTTTTTTGTCGATACAGATGGTTACAAAATCACTTTTCTTCACTTCGGGGAAGTGACGTTGATCTTTCACCAAACCATCATCCAAGGCTTCAACCGAATAGTTTAAAGCTGAAATTGAATAAGGTGCATCAGACTTAAAGCAAAGGCCTTTACCATTCTGTGCAGTCTGTGTCCACCAGCGGATATCGGATTTTGTTCCGGTCTCCTGCGGACGGATGTAAGCGTAAGGCTGCTCACAAACAGTTTGGTCATACAGACCGATAAAGTCAGCATCTTTACGGTCGATGTAATTTTCACCCGGTCCGCGGCCGTAATATTTAATGTGCTGGAAGTCTTTCGGCATTTCCAGTTTCATACCAAAACGGAACATTTCCGAAACACCATCCTTCGCTCCGGCAGTCAGCTTTTGGCTAACCTTTACAGCTCCCTGGTTATTGACCAGGTAAGTCAACTGTAGTTTTCCTCCAACTTCGGGCATATCGTAATCGGCTTTCACTTCTACCAAACCTTCGGCATTCAGCTCAGCATTCAACGACTTCAACTCAATTTTCGGATTTTTCCAAACCGCATATTTCAACTGTAATTTTGCGCCAAAGTCATTATCTGTTGGTGCACGCCAAAAGTTAGGTTTTAATTCAGTTCCTTCTTCAAGTACCGGTTTGCCATCCACCAAATAACGACACAGGTAACCCGATTTTCGGCTGAAGTCAACCTGGAAATTTTCACCTTTCACCAGCAAATAGTTGTTGTCGTTGTCAACCAGGGTTGGTTCAACAACCTTTTGGTTCGATGCCACTTTGTTGGCCATTTCAAGGGGTTTAAAAGCCCAGTCTTTGACAGCCAATTGCTGACGAGCCAGTGTGTAATCTGCCGGCAACAGTTGTTCTGCATCTTTCAACTTGTAAGCAACATTCACGAAAACTTCTTTCGCATCCAAATCTGCAGGAACTTTAACGCCCAGATCGACTTTAACTTTTTGCTGTGGCTCAACATTTAAATCGTTTACAACTCCGGTTTTCACCACTTTACCATCAGCAACCAGTTCCCATTGCAGGTAGAAGTTGGCCAGGTTGCGGAAGAAATACTCATTGTAAATTTCCACCTGTCCGTTTTTCAAATCAACTGGTGTTGTCCAGATAGACTGGTAATAATAACCAACCTCATAGTAGTGCGGGTTGGGCTTCCGATCGGGGCTGATTAAACCATTATCGTTGAAATTATTATCATTGGCATCATAGGGATTGAAGTCGCCGCCATAAGCATAAATCGACTGGCCATCCTTATTTTTCCAGTGAATAGACTGGTCAACAAAATCCCAGATGAAACCGCCCTGGTACAGCGGATATTTGCGGATCAGCTCCCAATATTCTTTAAATCCACCTTCTGAATTTCCCATTGCGTGGGCATATTCACACTGAATCAATGGCTTCTTTTTATCCGACTGACCGTACTTCTCACAGTTCT
>NZ_JBZQJF010000130.1:0-4728 GCF_059905295.1 Mangrovibacterium sp. | reverse complement strand
TAGCTATTTTTCATTCAGCGGCGGCTCTTTTTGATTCCTTTTTCCAGCTGAAGGGAAAAAGGAATAGCCCGTCCGGCTAAAGGACACAAAAGAAGAACAGAATAAAAAAGAATCATTCAAACCATGCGGCGCATGCACAATCTGCACAACAAGCAACATAGAGCATGCGCCTAAAGACGCAAATCTACTACAGCCCCGGGTAAAACGAGCTTCCGACATTCGTCGGAACCTCGTTTTACCCGGGGCTACCTATATTTCACCCCGCTGGGGTGAGACGTTTTATTTTACCGGTCTTGATAAAAGGCCGATAGCGTTTCGAGCAAGCTTCCATCTTCATGCGATTGTCTTCAATTGTTTTCAACTGCTTTCTCTTGTTTTCCTCCACTTTCATCCCTGTTGAAGATTCCCTCCGAATCATGAATTTTTTATTCGGGTGAGCCCTGCCTCCCCATGTAAAGGTGGAGTTTCAAGTATTAAGTTTCCGGTTCCAAGAGATCCGATCTTTCTGAAAGATCGGATCCTTTGCTCACCACACCGCTATTATTGCGCTGAAAATGTATTTCAAGACAGCCCGACAACTTTGGTGGATTTAGCGTTCAATACACTGGATCGGGAGGCAGCGGCACAACCTTGGTTAAAGATCTAAAGATTGGGTGGGAATAGAAAATAGTGGACAGCAACCAGTAACCAGCAACCAGTAATAACGACTACCTGATATCTGAATATCCTCCAACTTTCCCGACTTAGCTATTTGGTCTGTTCTGCCTGTTTCTTTTGATAATAGTTTTGCAGCACATAAAAAGCTTTCTTCTTCCGGCCTGTTTCCGATACCAATCCTTTGCGGTTCCAACCGTCCTGAACATTGGGTAATTGGCGCAGGGGGGATTGAAAATCAACCAAAATCCAGGGGGTCATGCCCGAAAGGCCGGGAACCCGCTCAAACATCGCGATGTTTTCCTTGTACATATTTTCCTGGTATTCTTCGCTCCAGCGGGTTGTTTTGTCGCCATGAAAGCCCTGAATTGCACCCCCTCCAAATTCGCTGATGATAACCGGTTTGTCGTAGGCAATTTCGAAGCTTTTTTCCCGACATTCTTCCGGTGCTCCACCATACCATCCCAGGTACTCGTTAAAGCTGACGATATCCAGTTTGTCAGCTATCGGATCACTGACGGTATAAACTTTACTTTTATCGCCATCCTTCCCGCCATCTTTCTTGCAGGCAGCACTTAAGAGTCGGGTTGGATCCAGTTCGCGTACATAATCCGCTACTGCTCCCAGAAAATGATTCCGGTCGGGGCCGGGAGTTGTTTCGTTGGCAATACTCCAAATAATGCTGGCTGCCCGGTTTTTGTCGCGACGGATGACTTCAGCATACTGACGTTTGGCATTTTCCAGAACCTTGTCGCTTTTCCAGTTGATGCCCCAGTATAGTGGCAATTCTTCCCAAAGCAGAATGCCCATTTTATCAGCCTGGCGGACCATGTTTTCCTGGTGAGGATAGTGTGCCAGGCGTGCAAAGTTACAGCCCAGCTCTTTCGCCCAGCCAAGTAGTAATTTGGCATCGTCGACCGAATTGGCACGATCGCGGCGAATGGGGTTTTCATCGTGAATAGAAATTCCGCGTAGGAAAATCGGCTCGCCATTCAGCAAAATTTGTTTGCCTTTCGTTTCAATGGTTCGAAAACCGACCTCATCGGACATCTGATCTTCTCCGGCAACGATATTGATGGTATATAGTTTCGGGTTTTCAGGGCTCCAAAGGGTTAGCTTTTTCGATTTGAAGCTGAATGTTCCTTTGCCTTCTGCATCAATTTGTACCGATTGGCTGATGCCTAACTCCGGAATAGAGACAGTCGCTTCAGCAGGAAAGCTTTTACCATTCAAAACAAGCTTCCCGTCAATTTCTTTTTCCTTATCCTTGATTGATTCTTTATTCAGGGAGATGGTATAATCGTCGATAAAGGTTTGCGGTACTTCAATCAACTTGACATCTCGGGTAATCCCCCCATAGTTGTACCAGTCGGTGACCATTCCCGGAATATAATCGGGTTCGCGGCGGTTGTTTACGCCCAGGATCACAAAATTATCTTTCTCCCGGATCAGGTCGGTTACCTCGAAGCTGAAAGGGGTAAAGCCCCCTTCGTGCTCTCCAAGCTTTTTGCCATTGAAAGAATACTGGGTTTTATAGTTGGCTGCCCCTACATAAATGAAGACCCGCGAATTTTTCAATTTGGGTTGATAGTCAAAGGTTTTGCGAAACCACATGCTGCCTTCATAATAGTATAGCTTATCTTTTTGCGAATTCCATGATCCGGGCACCCACAGGCTTTGGGCATCATCGAAACTGTATTCAACCCTGTCTGTTTTGTCTTTGGGCTTTTTGTTTTCGTATAGCGGCGAAAACCCGATTGCTCCGGTGTTGTACTGGTCGATAATGTATTTCCACTTACCGCCTAAGCTGGTGTTGGTGCGGTGGTCAACATTGGTAATAAAATCGGGTTGAGCTTGTAGCTGGAAGCAGGCAAAGAACAATAGGAAGAAAATTGTGTTTTTCATGGAACTACGATTAGGTTTGAGATGAATTCCTCCGGATTATTTGGGCAATTCGGAGTACTGATTTTTATTTGAGAATTAAAGCAACTAAATTTAGTGCTGATTTCCAGATTTAACCTCCGTTTAACGGTATTTGTAACGGTTAAAATGGCAGCCTATATGGAATTATTTCAGTTGATTAACGATTGCTGTTACTAAAGTTGAAACGAGCTTGAACGAGATAGAAAAAAAAGAATTACTAGCGCATTTATTGGCACAACCAACCTTTGCAAAGTCGCCAACGAGTCGGGTTTTGCTGGAATATTTAGTGAATGCCACGATTGCCGGAACGGATTTGAAAGAAACAACAATCGGGGTGGATTTGCTGGGAGATAAGTTTGACCCGGAAAGTGGAGATGCACGGATACGGGTCAATATTTATAACCTTCGGAAAAAGCTTGAGAGCTATTACAGGAATGAAGGGAAGGACGATATCTGGCGAATTGTAATTGAGAAAGGGCAATATCGGGTTGATTTTGTGCAGCCTAAAACAGCTAAGCCCAAAGCTCAATATGCCGGATGGTTGGTGCCAGTGCTTATTGGTGCTTTGCTTGTTTCATGGGGACTTTTATTTTGGATGGGGCGAACAAAGGAGGCTCCTGTATTTTGGAGGCCGTTTTTTACCAACGGAGAACCAACAAATTTGGTCGTTGGAGATTCATATGGTCTGATGGGGGAATTGCCAACCGGAAGCCATGGCTGGTTTCGCGATTACGGTATTAATAGTAGTGCCGATCTGTACGCCTTTCTGGAACAACATCCGGAGCTGAAAGATAAGCTAACACCGGCAAACTATTTTTATTCAACAGAAATGGCCGTTTTCTCCGCCAAGGAACTGGCAACACTTTTTCAAAAGTACCAGGGGGACTATTCTATTCGTTTTTCATCGAGCTTGACTTATTCTGATATTTTAGAAGGCAACTCAATTTATGTGGGACCGGTAAAGAATGATAACAAGTTTATTCAATTGTTTAACGAAGGAAATCCCAACTTTAAACTGGAAACAAACAGCCTGCACTTTTCAGGGGACTCACTGCATAAAGCATCCGAATTTAACCTGATGACTGAGGGCTTGGTTTCGGAATATGCGATTGTTTGCCGAATGGCCGGAGAGCGGAATAATGCCCGTTTCATGTTTTTTTCAGATCACGACATCGGTGTAAAAGCTACTGTTGATTATTTCACGAATGTAGATTCGCTTCAGGCCTTTGCCGATCGTTATTTCGACGGGCGTCCTTCAAATTTTACAGCTGTGTTCAAAACAACAGGTATCGAACGGAATAATTTGCGTTTAAGACCGGTTTTGGTTTCCGAAATCAAGTAGATGGCAAGTTTTTCTTTGGAACAAGCACCCATATACCTTATTGGATGGAATTGTAATTCGCTGAAACCCGCGGCTGACCTGTCCCCGAGGCAAGATTGCCCCTCCCATTGGCTCGTGGAGTAGTCCATCGGTCATTTTTCGATTCCAATCGGGCAAAGTAAGCCGCCCATTGGCCAATTTTCGATTTCCATTGGCAAGATTGCCCCTCCCATTGGCCAATTTTTTGATTTCATAGGGCAAAATGAGCCTCCCATTGGCAATTTCTCCCATTCAATCAGGCATAGTGGGCCTCCCATTGGCAATTTTGCGGTTCAATTGGGCTGGGTAAGTGTCCCATTGGCCAAAGTTCTTGCCAACTGGCTGGAGGACCGTCCACAGGCTCTCCTGATGGGGTGAGCTATTTTTATATTGTCCGATCTCCCAAGGTTCTTAGCATCGAGTTTCGTATTTCGAAATGTAGAAGTAAGAAAGCGCAATCGTTCAAGTTCCAAGTTCCAAGTTCCAAGTTCCAAGTTTCAAGTTTCAAGTTCCGGATTCGTCATTGCGAGGACGACGCAGGAGGACGCGGCAATCTTTTCGCTTCGCCCAGCATCGCGTGATCAGAGCAGGCGTCTTTTTCTACCCAAATTGCACCCCTCTGGGGTTAAGTCAATATCTGCTCCGGGTTACCACTTGCAGCTCTTTCAATCCTTCCCATCTATCCTTCAATCATTATAGAAATATATTGGGATCCATCTATTCAAAAGATCGGATCCCTAAAGTCTGCAAATAAGAAAGGGCCATCAATGCTGACGGCCCCCTCATCTTCT